>JBBQEA010000146.1:0-13416 GCA_038320245.1 Chitinophagales bacterium
TTTTAGCTTTAATTTTAATAACCGCACCAGTTTGTGGGTTACGGCCATTACGGGCAGCTCTTTTAGAAACTGAAAAAGTACCAAAACCTACCAAAGTAACTTTACCATTACCTTTTAAAGTTTTTGTAACAGCAGCTACAAAAGAATCTAAAGTAGCATTAGCCTGGGTTTTTGTAATACCTGCATCATCAGCAATCTTAGTGATCAATTCTGCTTTGTTCATAATTTATTTTTTGATTTTTTTATTAAGAGTAACAAATATAGAAGGTTTTTAATTGCAAGAAAACTTTTTTAAATCACATTTGAACATTTAGAACGCTGAAATGCACAAGGAACAAGGGATAGCGTAAAATATACTCTAGAAAAAATTTGCCGGCAATTAAATATAATCCGCTGAAACCCTCTCTGGTAAAGGTTTTCAGGAATTTGTCGCTGAAATTCAATACAGATGCGGTTTACAGCCTAATATACAAACGTTTTTTCTTAACAAAATGAAAATAATTTCTTTTGCACACTTAGTTAATAACTTGCATTAACGACCGGAAACCCATGAATTGGTTACCCCATTTGTCAAATGATTTCTGTCGTAAAATGCCGGCAAAATTTTCTATATACCGGTTGTATAAAGCCTTGCTCTCCGCAACATATTGTATTGCATACGTTGGGCCTTCGCTGTCATCTACTTCAAGTAACCTTACGATGGTTGCATTTGTAAAACACCCGGTAGCCAACACCTCCGGCACATGCTCTTCTTTAAGCCATTGCAACCAAGCTTCGTGAATGGGTTCCTGTACTTTTATGGTAACGTTGTATATAAACATGAAGTTAGTTTTCTATTTCAAGGTAAACCGGGCAATGATCACTGTGTTTTACGTCCTGATAAATATCAGCATCTTTCAACTGGTTTTTTAATGCGGTTGTTACGGTTATATAATCAATACGCCAGCCCTTGTTGTTGAGTCGTACACTGGGAAAACGCTGACTCCACCAGCTGTAGCGGTGTGGCTCTTTGTGAAACTCACGGAAAGTGTCAACCCATCCGCTCGCTAAAAATTTCGTCATCCATTCTCTTTCGTCCGGTAAAAAGCCAGAGGAATTTTTATTGCCTTTTGGGTCATGAATGTCTATTTCGTTGTGGGCAATATTATAATCGCCGCACAAAATTATTTTAGGATATTTCTTTTTTATTTTGGTTAGATAGGTGTCCAGTTCATTCAGCCAGCTGTATTTAAATTGCTGCCTTATGTCTCCACTGGTTCCGGATGGAAAATAGGCATTGATTAACCGGATGTCGCCAAAATCTACTTGTATTACACGGCCTTCATCGTCGCTTTCTAAGTGACCATTGCCATAGGTTACATAGTCTGGTTTAATTTTTGAAAAGACTGCAACGCCACTATACCCTTTCTTTTGTGCACTATACCAATGGTGATGAAAGCCCAGTGCTTCCAACTGCTTTATATCTACATCATCTTTGGTGGCCTTGGTTTCCTGCAGGCATATAACATCTGCAGGGTTGGTTTTTAGCCAGTCGATAAATCCTTTTTTAAAAGCGGCTCTAATGCCATTGACGTTGTAGGAGATGATGCGCATGTATTTAAAATTTTTAAAATTCAATTTGTATAGTTACAAAAAAGTGGCAGGTATTTTTATCAATTACTTATTCTTTTTTACCAACTGGAAATGTTATACCTAAATTAAGGATCATTTCATAAGTGCCAAAAGCATGCTTAGCTGTTCCCTTGTAAACTTTTAAATTTGAATAACGGGCGTAATCAATTTTATTGCAATACTCAAGGTACACGTAGTTAAAGAAAGTTGTCCTAACGGCCGCTTCTGCGCCAATATTCCATCCCCCCAATTGAAAGCCTGGTGTATTTAACTTACCAAAAAAACTGTTTTGTACATGTGGAATTACAGGTCCAATGCCGGCTTTGCCAAGAAAGTCAATTTTTACTTTTTCATTTTTACCTGCATACCAATGCCAGCGTTTAACCATATTAAATAACAAAAAATTGGCACCATTGTTAAGGTAATAGTAAAAGCCATTATTACCATTAAAATTAACTGTACTGTCAACTATTTTACTGTTGAGTATACCTTGGATCCTGGCTTGTTGCTCTGCAAAAATAAATTTAGTATGATCAAAATTTATTTCAAAAGCAATGTCTTTTTGTTTGTTGAGAAATAGACCAATTCGGTAATTGTATTGTGGGATAGTTAGGGGAAGATTGAATATACCTTCGTCCCAGCCAGGATGATCATGCCCTTTAATATTTACAAAACTGTATTTATTATTCAGTGAAGGCTGGTTAATTTTTACTGTACTGTTAGTGTACCACTCTTTGTTATATCCCCAGGAAAAATAAAACTCCTTTTTTCTTTGCTGCTTTTTTTGTTGGGCATTCGTACATATTGGTGATACTAAAAAAATTATCAACAAGAAGAGAGTTGATTTTTTAATTAAATTTCTCATTAGACAATTTATAAAAATTAAGCAGTTAGTTATTCTAAAATTGGTCTTAACCACCTGGTGGCTTCTTCAATAGTCATCCCTTTTCTTTCAGCATAATCCTGTAACTGATCCTCACTTATTTTTCCGACACCAAAATATTTACTTTCCGGATGTGCAAAGTACCAGCCACAAACGGAGGATGCCGGATACATGGCCAATGATTCGGTGAGATGAATGCCTGTTGCTTCTTCTCCACCCAACAAATTAAACAGTTTGTATTTTTCTGTATGATCAGGGCAGGCAGGATAACCTGGTGCCGGACGGATACCGCTGTATTCTTCCTGTATCAATTGCTCGGTACTCAATTGCTCACTGGTATCGTACCCCCAAAATTCTTTTCTTGTTTTTGCATGTAATAATTCTGCAAAGGCTTCAGCAAACCTGTCTGCAAGTGCCTGTAAAATAATTTTATTATAATCGTCGTGGGTAGCTTCAAATTTTTTGATGTGTTGTTCAATACCCTGAATAGTAACTGAGAACGCACCTAAAAAATCCCGGCCCTCAGGCGAGATAAAATCCGCCAAAGAAAGGTTTGGTTGTCCTGCAGCTTTCTTTGATTGTTGCCGTAAAAACTCAAGCTGTATGGTGGATTGATCGCTTTCAATTTGAACAGTATCTGCCGCCGTTTTTGTTGCTTCCCAAAAACCAACTACACCTCTTGCACTCAACCATTTTTCTTTAATAATTTGCTGTAACAATTCTTTTGCATCATGGTAAAGTTTGGTAGCTTCTTTACCAATTACTTCATCGGTTAATAACTGTGGAAACTTGCCGTGCATTTCCCATGCAATAAAAAAAGGTTGCCAGTCAATATAAGCATCAATTTCTGCTAATGGATAATCATCAAAAACTTTTGTGCCGGTAAAAGTTGGGACTACAGGATGATAATTTGACCAATCGATGGTAGCACCATTTTGTTGGGCTGCAGCAAAAGGCAACAATTGTTTCACCGATTTTCTGTTGCCAAAATCCTCTTTTAATTTGTCGTATTCTTTTTTGATGTTACCTAAAAAATCCGATTTATGTTCTTTGCTTAACAGGCTGCCGGCAACGGTTACACTGCGGCTTGCGTCCAGCACATGCACAACCCCTTCATCAAACTGTGACGCAATTTTTACAGCCGTATGCATCCTGGAGGTGGTAGCGCCACCAATTAGTAATGGCTGTTTCAGTCCTCTGCGTTTCATCTCGTGTGCCACATGCACCATCTCATCCAGCGAGGGTGTTATCAGTCCGCTCAAACCAATAATATCTACCTTTTCTCTTTCGGCAGTATCTAAAATTTTATCTGCAGAAACCATTACACCCAAATCAATAATATCATACCCATTGCAGCCCAACACTACGCCTACAATGTTTTTTCCAATGTCATGTACATCGCCTTTTACTGTGGCCAATAAAATTTTTGCTGCACCTGCAGTTTCTTCGTTGATGGTGCCTGCAGCAACATGGGCTGCTTTTCTATCCTCCTTTTCCTGCTCAATAAAAGGTGTTAGCACGGCAACAGATTTCTTCATTACCCTGGCACTTTTTACTACCTGCGGTAAAAACATTTTACCGGCTCCAAACAAATCTCCCACTATGTTCATGCCATCCATTAACGGTCCTTCAATTACATCTAACGGTTTGGGATATTTTTGTCTTGCTTCCTCTGTGTCCGCTTCAATATAATCAGTGATGCCGTTGATGAGAGAATGAGACAGTCTGTTTTCTACCGTTTCGTTTCTCCATTTTTCATCTTTAATAATTTCCTTTCCTTTTGCTTTTACGGTTTCTGCAAAGTTGATGAGAGCCTCTGTTGCTTCGTTGTTATCATTATTGCGGTTGAGTATAACATTTTCGCATAGATCTTTCAGCGTTGGTTCTATTTCATCATACACTACCAGTTGGCCTGCATTTACAATACCCATATCCATGCCTGCTTTAATGGCGTGAAAAAGAAATACGGAATGGATGGCTTCTCTCACATGATCGTTGCCACGAAAAGAGAAAGATACATTGCTTACACCGCCGCTTACTTTTGTCAACGGCATTAGTCGTTTAATTTCCCGGGTGGCTTCAATAAAATCTACTGCATAATTATTGTGCTCTTCAATGCCGGTTGCTATTGCAAAAATGTTGGGGTCAAAAATAATATCCTGCGGTGCATAGCCTACCTGATCCACCAAAATTTTGTATGCCCGGTGACAAATTTCTATTTTCCGTTCCCTGGTATCTGCCTGTCCCTGTTCATCAAATGCCATTACAATTATAGCTGCACCATAGCTTTTGCAAATAAAGGCCTGCTCAATAAATTTAGCTTCGCCTTCTTTCATGGAAATGGAGTTTACAATGCATTTGCCCTGCACACATTTTAAACCAGCTTCTATAATCTGAAACTTGGAAGAATCAATCATGATGGGTATCTTGGCAATATCCGGTTCTGATTGTACCAGGTTTAAAAAAGTCGTCATGGCCTGCACTCCTTCAAGTAAAGCATCGTCCATATTTACATCAAGCACCTGTGCACCGCTTTCAACCTGCTGCCTTGCTACGCTCAGGGCTTCCTCGTATTTATCGTCTTTGATAAGCCTTGCAAATTTTTTACTGCCGGTTACGTTGGTGCGTTCGCCTACGTTTACAAAGTTGGTTTCCGGACGAATGACTAAAGGTTCTAGGCCGCTTAATCGTAAGTATGATTTGATTGTGTTCATATTTCTCAAATCCCACAAGGGATATTTTTTATTTGCTGTTTAATAATTTCAAAATTTGCTTTTCAGGAAAATACATTTTGTACCTGCTTGCAAATATTTGCTTGTTATCTTTCCCCAACGTGTATTTTATAGTACTTTCCTTTTTATTCTTACATAAAATTAACCCAATAGTTTTTGCTTCTTCGGGTGCTTTTAATTCCTCATCATAATAATTAACATACATCTGCATCTGCCCTAAATCTTTGTGCTGCAGGGTACCTATCTTTAAATCAATTACTACAAAGCATCTTAATATACGGTTATAAAAAACCAAATCAATTTTGTAATCGTCGCCGTCAAGTCTTATTTTTTTCTGTCGCTCTACAAATAAAAAGCCTTTTCCCAGTTCGGATAAAAAATGCTGGAGCTTATTGATAATTGCATTTTCTAAATCATTTTCTGAGTAAACATCTTTTTCCTGAAAGCCCAGAAATTCAAATATATACGGGTCTTTCACTACATCTGATGGCTTTTCAATTACATGACCTTTTTTGCTGAGTTCTTTTACTTTCTTTTTATCCCGGCTTAATGCAAGCCGTTCAAATAAGGCAATTTCGTATTGCCGTTGCAGTTCCCGTTTACTCCGGTTTTCTGTAACTGCTTCTATTTCATAAAACTTTCTTTCTATTGGATTGTCAATTCTTAGAAGCATTACATAATGTGTCCAGGTAAGTATAAATGGTGATAATTCCAATTTCCGAGCCACTGGCTCGGATTTCCGATTGCCACTCAATTTTCCAGACAGTGTCTCGGATTTTTGTGATGATTTGAATTTCCGAGCCACTGGCTCGGAAATTAGATTTTTTGAAACATGTTTGTTATAAACATCTTTGTATATCAGATAAAATTTACGCATGTTTTCCAGGTTATCTACAGAAAACCCTTTGCCAAGGGTATCGGTTAGTTTGCCAGATAGTGTAAGTAATATTTCCTTTGCATAGGCAGCCCTGCTTTTGCCTTGTTGTTCGTATTCTACTATTAATCTGCCAATATGAAAATACGTTTCGGTTAGGGTGATGTTGGCAACAGCATATATCTCACGCCTGCTTTGCTCAACAAGTGATTGTATATTTTTAAAAAGTTGTATGGTGGTTAATTTACTCATTACTTAACTTACATTGATTCCTCCAGTACCGGCAGCTCCCTTGTTTTAAATTTGCTCACTTCTTCTGCAATATGTTTGATATGATCCGGCGTTGTGCCGCAGCAGCCACCTACAATATTAAGCCAGCCATTGGCTGCCCACTCCTCTATGATGTGTGCCGTTTCGTGTGGTTGTTCATCGTATTCACCAAAGGCATTGGGCAGGCCTGCATTGGGATACGCAGATACATAACAACCTGCTATCTGCGATAATTCTTCTACATGGCTCCTCATTTCTTTGGCGCCTAAAGCACAGTTTAATCCCACGCTTAACGGATTGGCATGCATTACTGAGGTGTAAAAAGCTTCTAGTGTTTGTCCGCTTAAAGTGCGGCCACTTGCATCGGTGATGGTGCCGCTGATCATGATGGGGAGCTCTGCGCCCCTGCCCCCCGAAGGGGGGTTCTCAGACCCTGCTGATGCAGGGTTTGCAATTTCATTTACAGGATGATTTCTGAAATAATTTTTTATTGCATAAATAGCCGCTTTTGCATTGAGGGTATCAAAAATGGTTTCTATTAACAACACATCTACACCACCATCTACCAGGCCTTTTATTTGCTCTGTGTAAGCAGCGGCTACTTCATCGAATGTTACCGCACGATAGCCGGGGTTATTTACATCGGGTGAAAGGCTGAGTGTTTTATTTAGTGGACCGATGGCGCCGGCTACAAACCTTGGCTTGTCTGGATTTTTTGCGGTGTATTCATCTGCAGCTGCCTTGGCACATTGGGCAGAAGCTACGTTTAACTCGTATGCCAACGACTGCATATCATAATCGGCCTGTGCAATTACTGTGCTGCTGAAAGTGTTGGTTTCAATAATATCAGCACCTGCTTCTAAATATTGTTTGTGAATACCAATGATGATATCGGGCCGGGTGATGCTGAGCAAATCGTTGTTGCCTTTTACATCAGTATGCCAGTCTTTAAATCTTTCGCCGCGGTAATCTGCCTCTTCAAGTTTGTGCTGTTGTATCATGGTGCCCATAGCGCCGTCTATAATGAGGATGCGTTCTTTTAAAGCGTCTTGAATAGTTTTTTTCATGTTCTTGAATTGTTGAGTTTATCATATTGTGTTGCTGCTTGTTGGTATGCCGTACAAGGGAGTGACACAACGATGATGACCGATGATAAAATGTTTGTCCCAAAAAAATGGCAGACAAAAAATGAATTTATAAACGACAACTAATCTGGAGAAAAAATGCAGAGTGGCTTCGTTTATTAGTTCAGTTGTAAAAAGTATACAGGCTGAACAATAAACAAATCTGCCTGTAAACAGTTGCAAAAATACAGCAACATTGTTGAAACGCAAAATGCAGCAATACCAGATTGCTGCATTGTAAAGCGAATTGAAAAAGATTATTCTATGATTTTTTTTTGCCGATGTTAAATACTCTTGAAATATTGAAGCCGAAAAGAATATCTCCTTTCTCCCATTTGCCGGTTGTTTCGCTGATAAAACTCTTTTCTGTCATGGCTCTTGTGTTGGTAAAATGCAGCTGAAAAACGTGCCCACCGGTTTCAATATCAAAGCCCAGGGATAAGGAATTGCTGGTGCCTTTAATTTTATAGCCGGGGATCATATAATAATACTCTACATTAAAACTGGTGCGTTTGGTAAGTTTTTGTCGTCCGCCAATCCCTATTGCCAGCAAATCGTTTGGTTCGGCAATTAACGGAGACAGATTGCGATGTATAAAAGTGGGCATTATTTGGAGAGAAAAAGCTTCTGAAAATTTTCTGGCGATTATAAGCTGATGTGTATAGGATATCCGGGAACTGAATTGGTATTTTTGACCGGAATCTCCCCAATCAAGTGTTCTTAATGCAATGGTTGGCACATAGCTGATGGAGAGTGGCGTCTTTATTTTGCCGGATGACTGGCGTAATATTTTTACTTTAAAAAATGCATCAAAAGTTTTTTGGTAGGTGCTGCGGCCAATGCCGGCCATCAGGTTATTGGTAATTCCGAAATCGAAGCCCATGCGCATGGTTGCATTGTCTAACCCAAATAACTGGTAAGCTCCATTATTAAGTGTGCCAAAACGATGAGAAATTTTTACATCCATTACGGCTTTGCCGAGCGTTTCTATTGTATGGCCATTTATTAAACGGCTGCTCTTAAACGTAGCAGCGGCATACACGGTTGTATTTTTTGTTGTCTCTATTTCCAACTTGTCCATTAGGCTGGTAGTGTCGGCAGAAAGTTGAGCATTTACATATTGGGTAAAGCTTGTAAATACACAACACAGCAGTATTAATTTTTTTTGTAGCATATTAGTAATACTCATTTGTAATAAGTGATTTTACATTTTTTGATCGTACAGGCAGTTTACTTTTATTTCAATGGTTTTGGAAATTTTACTTTCTACCAGTTTTGGGATAGCTATATTATAATCTGCCAGTGCAACTACAAATAGGGACGATCCTGTGATTTTCCCTTCTTTAATACTGATGTAGCCCTTACTGCTTATTTTATTGGTAATGCCATGCATATTTAATTCGCCATTTACCACAACAGGATAAGCCCCATCATTTAAAAAAT
Organism: Chitinophagales bacterium; assembly: GCA_038320245.1. Taxonomy (GTDB): domain Bacteria; phylum Bacteroidota; class Bacteroidia; order Chitinophagales; family Chitinophagaceae; genus Ferruginibacter. The sequence goes on from JBBQEA010000146.1 coordinate 8,938, forward strand.
TAATCTTGTTAATATCTGCAATAGTTCCTTTAAAAGTTGCCTTTGGAAATTGATCACTCTCCAGGTAATTTTCATTAAAATGTTCTTCCATTAATGCCTTTTTAAAGTGAAAGCCTTTAATGAGCAAAGAGAATTGCAACTCGCCGGTTTCAGCATTCAGCACACTCATTACCTGGTTATTATCTGCCTGTATATTCTCAACATAGGTTTTGGAAAAAAAAGAGATACTGCCATTTTTTGTAAAAAACTTTTGCGCAAAAAGAATGTTGCTGCAAATGATGAGTATAATTGAAAAGAGATTTTTTTTCATTGGTTAAGATTAAAAATTAATTTAGTCGTTTTTAGCCCCGTTATCTATCCAGCATTTGAGTAAATTGATTTCTGCAGGTTGCAAAGGAAAGTTTAAAGGCATTGATTTTTCAACAACTGCCCTTTGATAAATCCTTGCTTTTGCAGCACTTATTTCAGTGTAATTCTGCAGAACTATTCCACCGGAAGCATCTGTGTTGTGGCAGTATGGCGTGGCACATTTAATGGTTAAAAGGGGCAATATATCAGTGCTGAATTTTGCAGGAGAAGTAGCGCAATTTACCGGAGCGCTGGTGGAAGGATTTAGTAATTCTGCCTTATCATATCTACAGCCGCCTACAAGTAAAATTGATATTGTTGAAAGAGTTGTTATTGAAAATTTTTTTGCTTTTTTGAGTATCATAAACTATTTTTTTTAAAGAATCATTGTTGTATATAATACCGGAAACGCCTTGTTTTATTTTTTTAATTAACTATTACCGCGTTCAGTTTTTGTTATTTATCCAGGTAACATCTTACCAAATAAACATCTCCCTTAATACCAAGGTCGGCATCTCCCTGCCCAATACCATTGCAAATACCTTTAATGCTGATAGACTGGCCCGCTTGTAATTTATTTGAATCTTGCTCTAATGTGCAATTGATAAATGCAGCATCTGTATCGGTTTTAATAAGCACTACCATTTGGTTTTGCTGGTTTTTTAAAATAGTGTTGATTGTACCGGATACTTCAATTACCTGTTGAATAAATTTTTTATTTGCAGTAATAGAATCGGTACTAAAAACTTTATATAATGTAATTGCATCGGTTTTTATTGCGGTAGCATTTGCAACATCCTGGTGAGGTTTGTTCCATAAATAAAATGCTGTAGCCACTCCAATTAAAATGAGTATACAAAATGTTATCACTATCTTTTTGGTTGTGTAGGTCATTTTTTTTGAACTTATAAGATAATATTACTACAGCATTTAGATTCACCTGTTTAATGTAAATGAATTTTTAAATTCAAATTTTCGTTTAACTAATTTTTTACAAAGTTTTGATAATGCCGGCTTTGTTTAATTTCGTATCGTATTATTCTGAAAAAAGGTTGTGCCACAGGGTATAAAATAAGGAAGAATATTTTTGAAGGCTAAAGTATAACGTGGACTTATGAATGGGATTTTTATCAGCGGTTTATTTACCTGGTAATTTTTTTGTAAAATGATTACATTGACTACAGCCTGGACATTTATATTTCAAGCTTATTATAATGGTTGTATTTGCACCATGACGGAAGCTGGAAATTGTTGTAGCGTGGCAGCACTCGCTTCTTTAAGGAAAATGATCTTCTACATTTTTAAAGTTGATTCAACTATTGGTAGTTATGTAATTTTCAACAGGAATACGGTTGCTGATGCTTTTTGCTAAAGTCATTTCATCCGCATATTCCAGCTCCCCGCCAAAGGCAATGCCACGGGCAATAGTGGTTATTTTTATCGGAACTCCTTTTAGTTTTTTGTTGATGTAATAGATGGTAGTGTCGCCTTGTACATTGGCATTTAGGGCAAATATAATTTCAGTAATACTTTCTTTTTCTACCCTGCGTACCAGCGAATTGATGGTAAGCTGCTCGGGCCCAATGCCATCAAGGGGAGATATGATGCCGCCCAAAACATGGTACAATCCATTAAACTGTTGGGTGCTTTCAATAGCAATTACATCCCGGATATTTTCCACAACACAAAGCAGTTCCTGCTTACGGGAAGTATTGCTACAGATATTGCAGATAGCTGTATCGGATATATTGTGACAGCGGTTACAGAATTTGATAGCTTCCCTCATATGCGAAATGGCGCCACTGAATTGCTTTACAGCTGTTTCATCTTGCTTAATTAAATGGAGTACCAGCCGCAGTGCTGTTTTTTTACCGATGCCTGGTAGTTTGGCAAATTCGTTCACCGCATTTTCTAAAAGAGAAGAAGAAAAAATCATTGGGCAAAGATAAAGTTGTGGGTTGATAAGTAATTAGATTTTGGATTAACAGTTAACAGTTTGAAAAGTTGATACCGGAGATAAGTTTATAGCAACCGTAAAAGCTGCCCGGTACTTTAAACCATATTAAACCACGTTAAACATGTTAACCCATCTTCAACTATATTCAACAACGTTAAACATGTTAAACCATGTTAAACATTTCAACCCATCTTCAACTATTTTCAACAATCTTTCAACTTCCTCCAACTACAATTTAACTTCCCGCTCATTATCCCAGTTGGCTTTTATAGTGAGTCTCTTATCTAAAGTAATGCCCTTTTCCGGCTGTATTTTTTTCTTGTAGTTGCCCGGATCCCATTTGCCGTTGTTGTTGTCATCGTACAAAATACGCAGTTCGTATTCGCCGGGTTCCATCAGTTTTTCACTCCAGGTTGCGCTGTTAATGGCAACCGATTTTACCAGTACATCTCCTTTTAAAAACAGCAGTACCGGATGTTTTTCTTTAACGAGATTGGTAAACCGAATGGAAATATTTCCATAGTCTTCCAGCTTTTTTGTAGTGAACCGCAGGGTATCTGTTTTTACCAATTGAGTGCCAAGAGTATCTGTAACAACTTCTTTGTTTATAATGAGGAAGTACTTACTTTCGGCAGGCCATTTTGTTTGGATGTTGACAATTTTTTTTGTGCTGTCGAGGCTGAATAAAACACCAGGAATTGCATTAAAAAGTGTATCGGTGAGTTGAATTTTTGTACTATCCCAGATTTTAATTTTCCTGTTAAAAGTAACTACAAGATCATTGTTTAAATCCTGCTGCAGGGTAGTGAGCGAAGTAGTATATTTTAGTCGTTTATCAGCTGCCGTTTTTCCCGGTGCCTCTTTGGTTGTTCCTGTTTTTTTTGAGTCCTTTTCTTCGGCATAAGCATAAAGTATAACTAATTTAGTGCTGTCTGGCAGCATTATAATCTCGTCATTAAAAGCAAATTCTTCAATTGGTGAATTATACGTTTTACCACCATCACCATCCTTTAGTCCGTAAACTTTGTAGCTGCCTGCGGACAGATTGGTAAAGGTGAAATTTCCTTGCCCGTCGAGTTTGGTAAGGTAATCTGGTTTTCGTGTTTGTACGGCCGAGTCTGGTGCATTTCGGTAAAGAATAGCCGAAATGGTGCTATCAACTTTTCCGGTTTCGGCTACAGTAATTTTTCCGCTCAGGGTTAACGAATCAACTGTGTTGCCGGTTGAAAATACGTAGGTGAAATTTTTAAATGGATTGCCCTCATTGTTATCCCGGATGGCATTGCCAAAGTTGATGGCATAGGTGGTGTTTTCTTTAAGTGTATCTTTTAATTTGATAGTTACAGTTTTTAATTTAAAAGAAATGGTTGGATTGTTTTTGGGAAATGGAGAAACCAATACATTGGTTTGAACATCCTGCACATCTACATACTCATCAAAAGTGAGCACAATTTTATTGCCTTTAAAATTGGTACTTTTTAAATTGGGTTGTGCACTTACCAGTTTGGGAGCAATGGTATCTCTTGGCCCGCCGGTAGGAGACCCTACCTGTGCACAGCCACTAATGATAAAAGAAATAAAACAGCTTACCGATAGAAAGCCCAGTAAAAATAACAGCGAACGCTTCATTCAAAATAATTAAGTTGCAAACATAGTTGCTTTATGTAATTGTTGTTAGATGGGTTTGGTAAAGTTCATTTAAAAAATGGCCTCATCCCCAAACTCTCTGCAAAGGTTGAAACAACTTCCCTGAATGAAAAAGACTCATGAACCTCATCTAAAAACAGAAGTCTATACAATAATATTTTAATGACTATCCGCTATTAGGTGCAACTTCAACACAAGAAATTTGTAGAGCCGTAGGATCGTTTCTGTTTTGTAACAACGGGTTTTAACCCGTTGTTACAAAAAGGCGGCTGACGAGAGCCGTAGGCTCGGCACATATAGCCGTTTATTGGTAAAACTACAAGTTTTGGTTATTTGTTGCGACTCTCCTTATATGTGCCGAACCTATGGTTCTCAATAAACTATTTTAACCCGTTGTGCGGTTAGGCAGCAAGGGCATGTTTTAAATGATTGATTGGTTTGTTGTTTGTATAATTTATTGATTGCAAAACAGTTACTGCAGCAATTTTGGTTATAAGCCTTGTCCTTAATCCCAGTAAAGATTTCGC
>JBBQEA010000147.1:0-13397 GCA_038320245.1 Chitinophagales bacterium
TGGTGTCATGCTTCTAAACCCTAAAGGGATTTTTACCCCTGTTTAAAAATAAATTTCAACTTGATTACAAAACGATCAAAAAAAACGTAGACCGCATAACCATAACTTTATTAGCAAGATTCTATTTACTATTTTACTTCCCGATTTTTTCCGAACAGGTTGCTGCAAAAAAATAACAAAAGAGAACGAAGCTTCAGAAAAAAATTCTTCTAGTATATATTTTTGACTAATAGAATATTTTCCTGGCTTAGTATGTTCAGTGGAGAAATAATGTACAAGAGCCGATAGCTATCAGCTGCGACGCCAATGAAGCCAAATAGTAGCACTAAACCCTGCCTCAAAAAAATATTAAAAAGTCTTTGGCCTATTGCACATTTTCAATCACCATCGCACTTGCACCGCCGCCACCATTGCAAATACCGGCTGCACCATACCGTGCATTATTTTGTTTTAAAATATTGATTAGTGTTACAATAATTCTTGCGCCGCTGCACCCCAATGCATGTCCTAAAGAAACGGCACCGCCATTTACGTTCACTGTTGCAGGATCCAATTTCATGCGGCGGCTGTTCTCAATTCCTACTACAGCAAAGGCTTCGTTCAATTCCCAGTAGCTGATGTCTTCCATTTTAAGTCCTGCTTTTTCAACAGCTTTTGGCACAGCAAGCGAAGGTGTAGTGGTAAACCATTCAGGTGCCTGTTCCGCATCTGCATAACCGATAATTTTTGCAATTGGTTTTAAACCCATGGCAGTTGCTCTTTCTTTACTCATTAACAACAGGGCAGCTGCGCCGTCATTCATGGTAGATGCATTGGCTGCTGTTACAGTTCCTTCTTTGCTGAAAGCACCTTTTAGCTCGGGTATTTTATCAAACTTAACATTAAAAGGTTCCTCGTCTTTTGCAAATAAAATTGGCTCCCCTTTTCGCTGCGGAATAGAAACAGGCACAATCTCATTTTCAAATTTTCCGCTGTTAACTGCAGCCTGCGAACGGCGGTAACTTTCTGTTGCAAATGCATCCTGCTCCTGCCGGCTAACGCCGCAAACACTTGCACACATATCTGCTGCATTGCCCATTGCCTTGCCGTCGTACACATCGGTGAGGCCGTCTTTTGCAAGACCATCGATCATAGAAACGTTGCCATATTTATTTCCCCAACGCATGGTATCGCTGTAAAATGGCACATTGCTCATGCTCTCCATTCCACCGGCAATTACAATATCAGCATCGCCCAGCATAATGCTCTGAGCCGCTATGGCTATGGATTTCATACCACTGGCACATACTTTATTAATGGTGGTACAATTTACGTCGTTGGGCAAACCGGCAAATTTTGCAGCTTGCCTTGCAGGTGCCTGGCCTAGATTGGCCTGTATAACACAACCCATTAATACATCATCAACATCGGTGGTTGCAATGCCGGCTTTTTCGATAGCACCTGTAATGGCGATGGCACCTAATTGTGTGGCAGTAAACCCTTTTAATGATCCTCCAAAACTACCAACTGGCGTACGAACGGCTGAGATAACATAGACTTCTTTCATAAGTAATAATCGTTTACAATATACCACAAAGTTACTGGAATAAGAGGGTAGATAAAACAATATAAGGTTGACAAAAACAGTGCTGATTTTATAACTTATCAAATCGAAAATACCCTAAGTTAATTTTATCCTCCTGCTTTGAAATTGCAGGCGTTAACACAATTTGATAAGTTTCTTTTACATCTGCCGGCAGGATATCTTCAATTTCAAACATATCATCTACATCCACTCCATATTTATCATCTACATGAGATGGGGCTCCTTTAAAACCAGTGTGTTTATAAAACGCAGTTTGTTTAGATTCTTTAATAGCAGCAGCTTTATCAGTGCAAGCCAACAGCATTTTATAATGAAATTCATCAAATTCGCCGGGTTTATATCCTCCCAAATTGATAAAAAAAAGTTTAGCGGCTGATGCCTGATTTACTCCTCCTTCTTTTAGTACAATGTTTACATCATAATCTCCCACCTGCTTTACTTCCCGCCAGGCATCGAGGTGCATATTATTTTTTGCTTCGGGCCAAAAATTTTTCATGGCAGGAATTAAATCTTTTAACTGATGCCCAATAGTAAAAAAAACATCGTGCTGTTCTGTATGGCGGCTTGCAGGTCTGCAACCGATAAGGAGCATGAATAGTTTGGGAGAAGACATTGGAGGAATAAGCGGTTTATTGTGGTTGAATATTGTTGAATGTTGTTTAAATTGGTTTAGGAGTTTAGATGTTTAGAAGTTTAGTTGATTGGTAGTTTAGTTATTTAGTTGTTTATTGTGATGGCTTTTTCACTGGTGATTTCAATTTCGGGTTTTCCTTTAAAAATCCTTATTGTTCCGGTAACACAAATTTCTTTATTTACATAAAACTCCTCCGGCTTGTTACTAAAGGCGGCCCTGTTTTCTTCTTTAATTACAATAGTCAATAACGAGTTTGGATAGGCGGCACCAACATTCAGTAAAGTAATCGTTGGCTGTCTGTTTGAAAAAAATTTACCACTATAAACTTTTGAGCAAATGATAACACTATCCCCTTCGTGTTCAACAGCTTTTTCAATACTGATTTTTTGCTGGGCAGTGGCACACAGACTTAATAAACCGAATGACAGAATTGCTAATAACTGTTTCATAAAATAAAGTGTTTCGGCAAATGTAGTTTGTTTTTTATCCAGATTAGAAAAATGAAAAGGCAGCACTTTCATGTAGACAGTGCTGCCAAAATTTTTATACTTGTGTACTAATATCTATTTGCTAAAGATTAATCAATCGTGATTTTTTCAATGATATCACCGCCCCTGATATCATCAACAACATCCAGACCGTCTATTACCTTTCCAAAACAGGTATGCACGCCATCTAAATGTTTTGTATTCATTCTGCTGTGGCAAATGAAAAACTGCGATCCGCCTGTATTGGGGCCACGATGCGCCATGGAAAGCACCCCTCTGTCATGGAACTGCTTATCGCCTTTCGTTTCACACTGAATGGTATAACCAGGTCCACCTGCACCTGTACCATCGGGACAACCGCCTTGTATCATAAAATCGGGTATTACCCTGTGAAAAGTAAGACCATCGTAAAAACCTTTTTCAATTAATTTTTTAAAATTGGCTGCTGCAATAGGAGCTGCATCATCGTACAATTCAAACTTCATTACCCCTTTTTTGGTATGTATTTCGCCGGTGGTTAATTTTACTTCACTCATAATATTTATTTTTTGCGAAAGTAATACTATTAATCGTTTAGCAGATTGGGAGTTTAAAGGTTTAGGAATAAATTAAGTTACCAATTGTAAAAAAAGGTGAATAATTAGCAATTTCCAACAAATCAATTTTTTATTTCTTCCGAAGATCAAAATTCTGAAAAAAGAAAAAACGCAACGTATGGATGTTCCTGTACTTATTACCAGCAGCTAACTGTTGAAATAAATTCATGTACCCAAACTGAAGATTGCTTTGCTTACCTGTTTGATATTTTAACCCCAGAAAAAACCGGTTCTGATCAAAATAATTATAAACTATTTGTTGTCCAAAGTTGATGTGCAGCTCGTCATTGGCTATAAAAGACCAGCTATATGGTTCGGTGCCATTTTTAATAAATGGAATTTCATACCATAAATTATAGCGCAGCCGAAAATTAAAATTATAGCCGTCTGCCAGTTCATCGTCATTTTTAATCTTATGCCTGTATCGCTCTTCCAGCCGTATCCATTGCATCATCCTATTTTTTCCATACTTGGTATGCCACTGAATTTGTTGCCAGATGCGGTGTTCAGGCGCAGATATATTTTTATGATTATCGCCGGGAAAGTCATTTACATAAACGTATCCCAACGTAAGTTTGGTAGCATCCGTAACATAATAAGTTAAACCTAAGCGGATGAAAGCCTGAGATAGATTGTCTGTAAAATTTTCTTTGGTTCTCACATTCAGGTCTACCCACATCCCCAACTTATCACTAAATCTTGTCTGATTAAAGTAACCAACCCATATGCGGTTGTCATTTTCCGTCTGCTTTGTTTGGGGATACATGCACTGAGCATATCCTAACAAAATAATTAAAATGAAATTTTTCTTCATAAATAAGCTTTATGCATATACCCAACCAATGCAACAGGGCCGCCGAATCCTATAGTACCTAATTTTAAAAAATACCTTATCAATTCAGCAAGGGAATATGCAGGTTGCTGTTGCATAAACATTATTATTTGAACACAAGATGAGTGATTTTTTTATTTTTCAATAATTGGTGGAAAATGTAGCATCGAGATATAAACGTACAAGAGCCGATAGCTATCGGCTGCCACTCTCGAAAAATCCGGGGCAGTCCAAAAATACTTAATTAATATTCCAATGCCGGTTACAAAAAAATTGCCCTATAAATAGTTATCAAACTGCAGAAGATTACGACAATACCCACCGCAATAAACATTTTTTTTGTAGGCAGTTTTGCGGTAAGCATTGCAGAGAATGGAGCTGTAACAATTCCGCCAATTAGCAGGCCTGCAACGATGTTCCAGTGTTGAATACCGATGGTAAAAATAAATGTAATAGCGCTTGCAACTGTAAGCAAACATTTAGCAAATGTTGAACTTCCAATAACGTATCGTGGTGTATGCCCGTTTTTTATAAAAGTGCCTGTTACCAGCGGGCCCCAGCCGCCTCCCCCAAATGAATCGATAAATCCGCCAATTAAGCCCAGACGGGTAATATTGATGGCTGTTTTCTGATCGCCTATCGCTCTTTGTTTAAATGCATTTTGTAATATTCTTATTCCCAGGTACATGGTATATACGGCGATAAATGGTTTGGTAATTTTTGCATAGCGCTCACCAACATATGATAATGCCAATGCGCCCAAAACGGCACCAAGGATTGCAGGAATCGCCAATGCCTTTACGAGTTTTTTATTGATATTTCCTAATTGCCAATGGCTGATGGTACCAGCAGCACAGGTAAAGGATTCAGCAGAATGAATGCTGGCGCTAATTACCGGAGGAGGAACATTTAATATTAATAAAATGGTAGTGCATATAACGCCATAGCCCATTCCCATAGAACCTGCAACAACTTCGGCCGCAAAACCTACCAATAACATCCAGTAAAATAAATGATTGTCGTTGTTTAATGAGGCATGCAATCCGCTTAATTGTTCTGCAGATAAAAACAGGTAAATAAACAATACAACGAGTGCAACTATTGCCACTGCAATCATATACTTATTGATAACTTTTCGCCGGGAAGATGTTAGTTCCTCCACAGTTGACACTACCTCATGCGAATGGGTGATTTCCTCGATAATTTCTTCGGGTGTGTGAATGTTCATAGCTATTTATCTTCCGAAAGTTTTTTAGTGATTTCATTTAATTGTTTCACCTTTTCTGTAAAATCACCAGTTATTTTATTGCGGATATTTTGCATATTGTCCAGCAGATTATCCAATTCAGCAGGTAAAGTATCATTTAAAAATTCCTTTATTCTTTTGGCGACGGTAGGTGATTTCCCATTCGTGGAGATGGCAATTTTAAGATTACCTTTCTGTACAACTGAGGAGAGGTAAAAGTCGCACAGGTCGGGCTTATCGGCTGCATTTACCAGCTTACCTTTTTGCTTTGCGTCGGAAACTACCTGCTCACTTATTACCCGGTCGTTAACCGCCGCAATAACAATATCTGCCCCATCAATATCAATGGCTTCGTATGGCCTTTCAATCAGTAATAGTTTGGGGTAATTTTTTGCCAGCAATTTAATTTCATCACTGATGCAGGTTGCAACTAATTTAATATTGGCTTCCGGAGAATTATTTAGTACGGCACCTAATTTCTCCATCCCAACATAGCCCCCACCTACCATTAACAACTGCAATTTCTCCAGTTTTAAAAACACAGGAAAAAGTTGATTGGTATCCTTAGCAGGATTAATGTCTTTATTTATCTCTGAACTTTTAATGTTGCTATCAACCATATCTTCTATTAATCATTTAATAATTAGAGCGGACCATAATTTTTACAGCAACTTAGTTTAGTAAGTTTAGAAGTTTAGTTGCCGCATTAAATTGTAAACTTTTAATAATCTAACTGTAAAAAACAAAAATAAGGGTTTTCTCTACTAAAATAGTAGACTAAACGAAAATATTTTTAAATTATTGTTTGATGCAATAAGCAGCACAGGAAAGATTATATCATTTCAGCTAAACTTTCTTTTGTCTTGCTGATGGTTTCATCCAGATCCGCATACGAAAGTGCATTGTTTAAGAACCAGCTTTCAAAAGCAGAAGGTGGTAAGTACACCCCTCTTTTGAGCATGGCATGAAAATATTTTTTAAACATATCATTATTGGCAGAGGCTGCCGTTGCAAAGTCCGTAACAGGATGATTGCTGAAGTGAACACTGATCATAGACCCAAACTGGTTAATGACAAAGGGCTGTCCCCATGAAGCAAAAACCTGCCGCAAACCATTATTCAAATAAGTGGTTTTATCATTCAATTCTGTATAAATAGCAGGGTTATTTTTTAATTCGGTTAACATGGTGTAGCCTGCAATCATTGCAATAGGATTACCACTTAAAGTACCAGCCTGGTATACGTTACCGAGCGGAGCAATGTGTTGCATTATTTCTTTTTTGCCACCAAAAGCACCCACTGGCAAACCACCGCCAATTACTTTTCCGTAGGTTACCAAATCTGCATTAATGCCTAATTTTTCCTGTGCTCCACCTGCAGCCAATCTAAATCCGGTCATCACTTCATCAAAAATAAAAACGATTCCTTCTTCGTCGCACAACTTACGCAGCCCTTCATGAAAGCCGTGCTGCGCCGGTATGCAACCCATATTACCCGAAACAGGCTCTACAATAATGGCGGCAATTTCGCCTTTGTATCGTTGTACCAATTGTTGTACTGCTTCTAAATTATTAAAGGGTACCGTTAATGTATCATTGGCAACACCGGCAGTAACACCGGGCACCGTTTGAATATTTAAAGTGGCCATACCACTCCCCGCTTTCACTAAAAAAGAATCGGCATGACCGTGATAATGACCTTCGAATTTGATGATTTTATTTTTGCCGGTATAGCCTCTTGCCAAACGTACGGCACTCATGCAAGCCTCGGTGCCACTGCTTACCATTCGGATTAAATCAACATTGGGTGCCATGCTAATAATGAGCTCGGCCATTTTAATTTCAAGCTCGGTTGGCGCACCGTAGGATGTGGAATAATTGGCATATTCCTGAATGGCTTTCACCACAGGTTCGTATGCATGCCCCAAAATCATTGGCCCCCAGGAAGCGATGTAGTCGATATATCTATTGCCATCCACATCATGTAAGTATGCGCCCTTGGCACTCTTCATAAACACAGGTGTTCCGCCTACACTTTTAAATGCTCTTACCGGAGAATTTACGCCACCGGGAATTGACTGTTGGGCTCTTTCGAATAGTTCTTTGCTATTTTTATACATGATTTTTATTTTGCAATCAGCATTAATACTTTATTCAGCTTTAGTGGCGTCGCACTCTTGTACTGAATATCATTATTCATCTTTGTTCACTATTTTTTTTCACGCAAAGACGCAAAGAAAAAATAAGAAGCAAAGCTTTGCTTCCCTGCTTTCTATTGTCTTTGCAGGAAAGCTAGCTCTTCATCTTCACACAAAGAAAAATAATGAAATAAAAACTTTGCCTCTTTGCCTTTTAGCGTCTTTGTGTGAAAACTAGCTCTCCATCTTCACGTAAAAGATTTAAGAAAAATAGAGAAATAAAACTTTGCCTCTTTGCCTTTTAGCGTCTTTGCGTGAAACTATCCAAGCAACCTCACCGCATCTTTTGCAAAATACGTTGCTATCAAATCAGCGCCTGCTCTTTTAAAAGCTGTGAGGGTTTCTATAATTGCTTTGTCTTCATTAATCCAGCCCATTTTGGCAGCTGCTTTTATCATAGCATATTCGCCACTGATGTTGTATACACTCACCGGCACATCTACTGCATTTTTTACTTCACGTACAATATCAAGATATGGTAATCCTGGCTTTACCATTACTATATCTGCGCCTTCTTCTATATCCATCAAGGCTTCTTTTACTGCTTCAATACGGTTGGCATAATCCATCTGGTAAGTCTTTTTATCCCCAAACCCTGGGGCACTATCCAATGCATCTCTAAACGGCCCGTAAAAGCAAGAGGCATATTTGGCACTGTACGCCATGATACCGGTTTTGGTAAAATTATTTTGTTCAAAAGCCTCCCGGATAGCACCAATTCTTCCATCCATCATATCGCTCGGTGCAACCATATCTGCACCCGCTGTGGCATGGCTTAAACTCATTTTTACCAATGCTTCTACGGTAACATCATTTACTATTTCTCCATTTTCCACAATACCATCATGACCATAAATAGAATACGGGTCCAAAGCTACATCCGTCATCACATACATTTCTGGTACTGCATTTTTTATAGCCTTAATGCTTCGTTGCATCAGCCCCTCCGGGTTCCACGCTTCTTTGCCCGTATTGTCTTTTACTGCATCGGGAGCTTTTACAAAAAGCAATACACTTTTAATTCCCATACTCCACATATCTTTCACCTCTTTTACCATATTGTCAATAGAGTAACGGTAATAGCCCGGCATAGAGGGAATTTCAAAGGCAACATTCTTACCTTCATCAATAAACAAAGGAGCAATAAAATCGCTGGGCGTTAATATTGTTTCTGCTACCAATGATCTGATAGATGAAGACTGTCTTAGTATTCTGTTTCTTCTTTGTAAATGCATAAATTATGTCTGATGTAGGATGTCTGATATCTGATAATTTCACCCCTGATTAGTTATTACTTTTTTGACTGACTTAGTTTTGATTTATTTGTTTTATCTGTAGCGGCAAATATTGCAGTCAATTCATATCCCTCTCGAATAAGGCGGTCTAATTCAATACCACTTTGTAACCCTGCATCTTTTACAACTTCCAGCCAGTAATGACTTTCGTCGGCTTCTTCCAAAACAATTTCAATCTTATAAATGAAATCTGCTGGCGATTTAGCCCTTACCGATGCGCTGTAATTTGCTCCAACAGAACCAGCAGACCTAATAAGTTGTTTAGCAGTTTCAAACCCCGCCGCATTTTTGGGGAATCCCTCAGAGAGCTTGATTACGTCAACATGAAATTTTTTAGTTCGTTGCTGCAATTCTTTTCTATCCATAGTTAAACTTTTACACCATAAAATAAAAATAATACATCCAACATCCTATATCAGACATCATACATCAGCAAGTGTTAGAGCGCTGTGCCCATTCATTTCTCTCGTCATCAGTTACTTCCTGCAGCCAATTCCTTGGGTGCAGGCATGCCTCTTGTAGTTTATATTCTTCACTACCAAATGCTGGTTGATAATTATATTCGAACCTTACTGTTGGTGGCAGACTCATTAATATACTCTCGGTTCTTCCATTTGTTTTTAAGCCGAACAAAGTACCTCTGTCATGTACGAGATTAAATTCTACATAGCGCCCTCTTCTTATTTCCTGCCAATATTTATTTTGAGCAGTGTAAGCTGTATTTTTTCTTTTTTCAACAATGGGGATATATGCTTTAACAAATGCATCTCCACAGGCTTTTCCAAAGTTCATCCAAAAGTGTACATCCTGTGTTTCGGAGGGTCTTTGATAATCGTAAAAAATTCCCCCAAGGCCTCTTCTTTCTTCGTTGCGGTGCCAGTTTACAAAATAGTTGTCACAGTCTTTTTTAAACTTTGGATAAAATAAAATATCAAAGCCATCGCAGGCTTTTTTATACGTCTGATGAAAATGTTTTACATCTTCCTCCATTAAATAATAAGGCGTTAAATCTGTACCGCCGCCAAACCAGCGATCGATCACCTCACCGTTGTCATCATACAACTCAAACATGCGATAATTGCAATGTACTGTTGGAACAAAAGGATTACCGGGGTGGATTACCAGGCTGAGGCCGCAAGCAAACCAGTTGGCACCGCCCCCATCCCTTAAAGTAGCGTTTGAAAGTTGCTTCCGCATTGCCTCCGTGACTTCCCCAAAAACTACAGACGTATTTACGCCTCCCTTTTCAAATACATTCCCATCGGCAATAACCCTTGTTATACCACCACCGCCTTCTGCCCGCTCCCACTTGTCTTCAACAAAAACGGCCTTGCCATCAGCAGCTTCTAAAGCAGCACAGATGTCATCTTGCAATTGATGAATAATTTTTATCCAGTTGTCTTTTACAGTCACAGCATTATCAATTATTCATTATTAATTATCAATTATTCAATTATTCAATTATCAACTATCAATTATTCAATTATCAATTCACCCTGTATTCCTTCACCGCATCTACAAATGCCCTTGCGTTATCCACAGGAACGTTGGGAGTAATACCATGCCCTAAATTGGCAATGTAATTTTGTACTCCAAAAGCATCGATCATTGCTGTAACTTCTCTTTTGATATCGGGTATGGTTCCCAATAATTTTGAAGGATCAAAGTTACCTTGAATCGTAATCTTATTACCTGTTAATTCTCTTGCCATTTGTGGTGTTATGCACCAGTCGATCCCAACGCCTGAAGCACCGCTTTCACTGATATCTTTTAATGCATACCAACTTCCTTTAGGGAATAAAATAACCGGCACATCCTCCTTTAAAGCAGCTGCAATTTGAAACAAATACGGCTGTGCAAATATTTTAAAATCGGCCGGACTTAAAGATCCAGCCCAGCTATCAAATACCTGTACCGTATCAGCACCAGCCTTTGCCTGCTGCTTTAAATATACAATCGTAATGTCCGTAATTTTTTGAAGTAACTGGTGTGCCAATGCAGGTTGTGTGTAGGCAAACTGTTTTGCTTTATCCCATGTTTTACTGCCTTTACCTTCTACCATGTAGCAAAGAATTGTCCAGGGGGCACCAGCAAAACCAATCAAGGGCACACGTCCGTTCAATTCACTTTTTGTAAGTGCCAGAGCATCATACACATATTTTAGACTTTCTTCCGCACCTGTCGTAACCAATGCGTCGATATCTTTTTGTGTTTGAATAACATTTGGTAATGAGGGCCCCTTGCCTTCTTCCATCAATACCTGTACACCCATGGCTTGCGGTATTACTAAAATATCACTAAAAATAATGGCTGCATCTACGCCAACCTGATCAACTGGTTGCAAGGTAATGGCCGTTGCAAGCTCAGGCGTTTGCACACGGGTAAAGAAATCATACTTTGCTTTTAGCTTTAAATAATCCGGCAGGTACCTGCCCGCCTGCCGCATCATCCACACTGGTGGACGTTCTACTTTTTCTTGTCTTAAAGCCCTTAAAAGAAGGTCGTTTTTTAGCATACTACTGATTTGTGATCTGTGATTTGTGATCTTTTATTTTTGGTGAATAGTGGTTTTTACAACTTTCGAATAGTTTACTGAATAAAGATTAAATAGCACAAGTGAGATTAAAAAACCAAGGTTTGTAAAAAAATAAACCAACATCATTGACTCCCTATTGACCATTGACTACCCGATAGCTATCGGGTCATCATTCACCATTCACCTTTCACGAAAAATATTCCATCATCTTTTCCACCAAATTTTCTTTTCCCGGCGAATCGCTGATGATGATTTTATTGCTTGTAAATTTTTTTATTTCATTTGCAGTAGTGTTTCCAATTGCAAACAAAATAGTTGTATCATTTAATTTATTTTTTTGAAAAAAACTTTGCACCGCACTTGGACTAAAAAATAAAATACCGTGGTATTGCTGTTCAATTCTATGTGGCAAGATTATGGTTTGATATACTACAATTTCATTTACATCAATTCCCTGCAGCCGCAACATTGCAGGCAGTTCATCTCTGCGCTGATCGCCGCAAAAGAAAACAACTTCATCAGCAAAGCGGTCTTCTGCAATCAACTCAGCCAAGGATGCTGCATCATTCGCAGTACCAGCTATTTTTTCTTCACCAAAGTATTCCATTACCAATCTTCCTGTAGCAGTACCGATGGAATAAATTGTCCAATCGGGTTGATGCCCATCCAATAAACCAGTTACAGCATCTACTGCATTCATGCTTGTAAAAACCACAATGGCTGTTTGAAAAGACAATAACTCAATTTCCTGCTGAACCTCTACAGACAAAATACTTTCAGTTTCTATAAATGGGGACACGGTGATTGATATACTTGCCGCTTCTGCTAAGTCAATCAGAGATTCAGGCAGTGGCCGGGTGCATAATATTTGAACGTTATTTTGTTGCATTGCTGATACCTTTCACAATTTCACTGCCACCTTTTTTTAATATTTCCTGGGCTGCATTTATTCCCAAATCTCCGGTTTTAAAACCGGAGCTATTTATTTCAACCTCTACTTTTTCTTTTCCATCTACCGATAAAATATTTCCTTTAAAAATGATATTATCATCTTTTATCTGTGCCAATGCACTGATGGGCGTGGAGCATCCACCTAACAATGTTCTTAAAAAATCTCTTTCAATTTTTGTACATAAAGCTGTTTGGCTATCATTGAAATGCTGACAAGCATCTAAACAAAAATCATCTGCTTCTCTACACACTACCATGATGGCGCCTTGTGCAGGTGCTGGTAGCATCCAATCCAAATCAACACTATGTTCTGGACGTAACCCAATACGCTCCAAACCTGCAGCAGCAAAGATGGCACCCTGCCAGTTGCTCTCCGATACTTTACGCAAACGGGTATTTACATTACCTCTAAGATTTTCTATTATGTGATGCGGATACCTGTTTAACCATTGTGCTTTGCGGCGGATGCTGCTGGTTGCTATGATGAATGGTGAATGGTCAATGGTGAATGATGCCCCGATAGCTATCGGGAGGTGAGTGGTGAATAGGCGCTCAAAACTTTCCGGATCTTTATTGACTGACAATTCACCATTGACCATTGACGAGCTTTCCTTAAAAACAAAAATGTCTTTATAAGACGCTCTTTCTAAAACAGCCGACTGTACAATTCCTTTGGGCAATTGTGTGGGTACATCTTTCATGGAGTGTACCGCAATATCTATTTTATCGGTGAGTAAAGCAATGTCGAGACTTCGGGTAAAAATGCCTTGTACACCCATTTCATACAAGGGGGTGTGCAAATCAATATCACCATCGCTTTTTATGTAAACTAATTCTGACTGGAAATTATTTTCTGCAAGTAATTGTTGCACTTTGGTTGCCTGCCATACTGCCAAATGACTCTCCCGTGTTCCTATTCTGATAACTTTACCCATCTGGCTTTAGTTTGTGCCTATAGCAATGTATTCGTTAATGGCTTCTATGTAATAACAGCCATGCTGGTTTTGGGTTCGCAACTTCAATGCAGTACCATTAAT
>JBBQEA010000148.1:0-13210 GCA_038320245.1 Chitinophagales bacterium
TTTCAAAAATCTGTAACACGTCTGCTGTTACAATGGTTTTTAGTGTGTGTGCAGCAAAAGCACCTGTTGCAACCGATATGGCTCCCAACACCGCTGCTGTTCGTATAAAAAAAATATTCATCAGAAAAATTAATAAGGAAGAATTACTTCTTCAAAAGTATGTTCAGAAATGGTAGCATTATCAATTGTAATATTACATTTATTATAAAAAGGTTCCCGCTCTTTTAATTTTTTTTCAATAAAAAATAATAATTCTGCCTGGTTTAGCTTTTTTATGAGTGGCCTGCTTAGTTGTCCCTTAAGCAGTCTTCTCAAAATCTCCTCTGGAGTACATTGTAAATAAATTGTAATTCCATACGCATTCATCCACGTCAGGTTATCCTTATAACAGGGGGTTCCGCCACCGCAGGCAACAATTGTTGTGGAACTAAGTTCGGCACAGCTTTTTAGCGTTGATTCCTCCATAGAACGGAAATAGGCTTCTCCCTTACTTTCAAAAATATCTACCACTGATTTACGTTCGATATTTTCAATCGCCTCATCTAAATCTAAAAAGGCGAGCTTGTGCGTTGCAGCCCATATCTGCCCCCAATGTGTTTTACCACTTCCCATAAAGCCGTTTAGAAAAAAAAGCATATTGTTTATTGCTGATTAAGGTTATAAGTTTAATAAAGTTACACAACAAACGATCGTACATAAAAAAATGTTGTATCAGCCTGCAATACTTAAACTTAAACCAGTTGCCTGCGATGACAGCCGCTAGTTTTTCTTTTTAAAATCACCTCTTTTCCATGCCTGTATAAATTCTGCCCAGGCTAATGGATTAAAAATATTTTGTGGTGGTATCTGCCCTTTGTAGTAATTGGTGGCAGCCTGTTTGGTTAAATAGCTGGAGGCTGCTTCTCGTCCATCTCTTGGTAAAGTTGCAATCAATAAGCGCCGGGTATCTTCATTGTTATTCTTTCGGGCTGTTTCAAGATTGTCGTCGGGTATTTTTGTATTTAAAAAATCCCTTTCAAATTGTTCCCGGCTGGGCCTTGCCTTTATTATGGTAGCAGCTAAATAGATGGTGTCGGTTACCATTAATTGTATAATGCTATACTGTTTACCTTCAATATTCGAAGGGATTTTTACCGTCTTAGGTCTAAAACCAATACTCGTAAATTCTATAACATCTCCCTTTAAAACAACAATGCTAAAAACACCCTGGTTGTTGGTGATGGTCCCTCTGTTTTGTCCTTTTACTACCACACTTACTGCAGGCAAGGCTTCTAAACTATCCGCAGTCATTACCACGCCATATAATTGCACTACCGAATCTTTTACTTCCGCATCCTGGGCATGCAGGGTGAAATTAATAATGCAACATCCGATAAATAAGAATAATAAAAATTTCTTCATTCAACAGTTTTATTAAATCATTTTAATACTGTAATCAATAAAAATAGCCAATCAGCCAATTGCAATTTCTTTTCGATTAAAGGAACTTAGCTATGTTACAAACAAAGTAAAGCTATGAGTGTTTACATTTGCGCTGCAAATATAATTTTAACAAACAATTCAGCCATGACAGAACAAGATATAATTAAGGCGCTAAGCAATGTTCAGGAACCAGACCTTGGGAAAGACCTTGTAACGCTTAACATGGTAAAAGATGTTGTAATTGACGGAAACAAAGTGTCCTTTACAGTGGTACTTACCACACCTGCATGCCCTTTAAAGGACATGATAATGAATGCCTGCATTAATGCCATTAAAATATTAGTGAATAAAGAAGCGCTTGTAACTGTAAATTTTACAAGCAATACCAGCAGTAATCGTAAAGACACCGGGAATTTATTAACCGGGGTAAAAAATATTATTACCGTAGTTAGCGGCAAAGGTGGCGTGGGCAAAAGTACGGTGGCAGCTAATCTTGCCCTGGCACTGTCTCAGGGCGGAGCTAGCGTTGGTTTAATGGATGCAGATATATACGGGCCCAGCCAGCACATTATGTTTGGTGTACGGGGCGAAAGGCCGTTGATGAAAGACGATGGCAGTGGGAAGGGGAAGATTGTACCAATAGAAAAATTTGGTATTAAAATGATGAGTATTGGTTTGCTGGTAGATGAAAAGCAAGCAGTTGTTTGGCGTGGGCCGATGGTAAGCAGTGCCATCAAACAATTTGTGAGCGAAGTAGATTGGGGCGAGCTGGATTATTTAATAATTGATATGCCGCCAGGTACCGGCGATATTCATTTAACCATTGTTCAAACTGTTCCTGTAACGGGTGTAATTGTAGTAACTACGCCACAGTTAATTGCATTGGCTGATGCTAAAAAGGGCATTGCCATGTTTGGTCAGGCACAAATGAAAGTGCCGGTGATTGGGCTGGTTGAGAATATGAGCTATTTTACGCCGGAAGAATTACCAAATAATAAATATTACCTTTTTGGAAAAGATGGCGGTAAAAATTTAGCGGATGAATTTGATATTCCTTTCCTTGGACAAATACCGATAGTACAAAGTATTCGGGAAGGCGGCGATAGAGGTGTACCTGCCATGGTAGGGGATGATGAAATTTCTAAAAAAGCCTTCATGGAATTTACTGCCAATGCAGTGAGGGGAATTGCCATGCGCAACGCCAACCTTGCACCAACAGAAATACAGAAAATTACCCAATTTGCTTAATACCGAAATCGTGATTTATACTTTTTTGAAACCAGCTTTTGAATAAAAATTTAACATCGGTGGCATGTCCCGATTTTTTTTCGGGAGTTATCCCGATCCCTAGTTGGAGTTGTGTGCTGCCTCGGGACTCACTTGTACGACAATTTATAATTTAGCAATGCAAACTTTAGTTAGTAAATATTTATTATTTTTTGCAGCTGCATCTGTAATTATTTCCTGCTCCTCAACAAAAAAATCTGTGGCTATGAATGGTAAAAGCTCAACGTCCACTCAAAGTGATGGTATTTTTGATAAGCAAGGGCATCGTGGTTGCCGTGGCCTGATGCCGGAGAATACCATCCCCGCTATGTTACATGCTATTGACCTAGGTGTAACCACCCTTGAAATGGATATTGTTTTTACAAAAGACAGCGTGGCCATATTATCTCATGAGCCATTTTTTAATCACGAAATAACTACCAAACAAGACGGCAGTTTTATAGCGGAAAAAGACGAGCGGCAATACAATATTTATCAAATGAGTTTTGCGGAAACACAACTATTTGATGTTGGGTTAAAACCGCATCCACGTTTCCCACAACAAAAAAAGATGGCAGCTAACAAGCCGTCATTGGCTAATTTAATAGACTCGGTTGAGCAGTATATTTCAAGAAAAAAGCTAACCAACATTTTCTATAATATTGAAACCAAAACACAACCTTTAACTGATAATATTTATCATCCTGCACCGGCTGTATTTGTTGACAGACTGATGAAAGTTCTTAATGAAAAGGGTGTGGCAAATCGGGTGATCATTCAGTCTTTTGATTTCAGAACCTTGCAATACCTGCACCAAAAATATCCAGCAATGCAAACAGCAATGCTTATTGAAGATTACGATAAACGTGGATTGGAAGCCCAGTTAACAGCCCTGGGATTTGTGCCAACCATTTACAGCCCTGCAGAACAATTGGTAAATGAAGAACTAGTAAAAAAATGCCATCAACAGCATATCAGCATAATCCCGTGGACGGTGAATGATGCAAAGAAAATAGCTACATTAAAAGCAATGGGGGTTGATGGTATTATTTCCGACTATCCTAATCTTTTTTAAGATTACGAAGAAGGAATCCTGCTGTTTAGTTCACCGTCTGTTGTACGATTTTAACGGACCTTCCTGATATTATTTGCACAATCAAACTCAATACAATTACGAGGATAGCTCCAATTACATTCAACCATAAAAAGGAAACAATATCAAGTTTATAAACTACAATTACCAGTATTTGTGCAATCACGCTACCAATGAAGACAGCATTGCCGTTAACATATTTTATCCAAAACGCTACCAGGAAAATTCCTAGAATAACACCATAAAACAACGAACCTAAAATATTAACAGCTTCTATTAAACTGTTGCCAATATTTTGCGCAAACATTGCAACAAAAATGGAGAATAAACCCCAGCCCAATGTGTACCAGCGGGAGATGCTGTAATCTTTTTCCTCGGTACAATTTTTATTTATAAACTTTTTATGAAAGTCAACTACGGTGCAAGATGCAAGTGCATTCAGTGCAGCAGCAATACTTCCCCAGGATGCTAAAAAGATCATGGCTATCAAAAGACCTACAAGCCCTTTCGGCAGATTGTCTACAACAAAACGAAGGAAAATATAGTTGGTATCATTGGCATCCTCACCCGGTATGGCTTTCTTTATTACTGATTTATATTGAGCACGTATTTCGTTTTGCCCAATAATATTTTGATTAACTGTTGCTACACTATATTGTTGTTCCAACGCAACCAATGAATCTTTATAGGCAGTTTTTTTTGCAGTAATTACTTTTGATTCATCAAAATATACTGGTGCTTTGTGATACTGGTAAAAAGAAAATACCAATACGCCTACCAATAAAATTAAAAACTGCATGGGTACTTTAATCAACCCGTTCATGAGTAAACCAATCTTACTTCCTTTATCATCTTTTGCTGTAAGATAGCGCCCTACCTGGCTTTGATCGGTTCCAAAATAACTGAGTGCCAAAAAGAAACCACCAATTACCCCACTCCACATATTGTATTTATCCTTCCAGTCAAAATGATTGTCTTTCATTCCATTGGTAATGATATTCATCTTTCCCTTTTGTCCAGCAGATTTTAATGCTTCTGTAAAACCCATTCCCTCAGGCAACAAATGCACTACCATATAGCCCGCCAAAAACATCCCTGCAATAATGATGATCAATTGAAGTTGTTGTGTATAAGCAACTGCTTTAGCGCCGCCTGTCATTGTATAAATTATCAGTAAACCTCCCATCACTAAATTGGTATAATAAATATTCCAGCCAAGCAGCGAACTTAAAATAATAGAGGGTGCATAGATGCTGATACCGGTGCTAAGGCCTCTTGAAATAAGGAAAAGTGCAGAAGTAAAAGTTCTTGTTTTTAGATCAAATCGGTTCTCTAAAAATTCGTAGGCCGTGTACACTTTTAGTTTTCTAAAAACGGGTACAAAAAAAATGCAGATAACAATCATGGCCAACGGCAGCCCAAAATAATATTGTACAAAACGCATTCCATCGGTGTAAGCTTGCCCGGGTGCACTTAAAAAAGTAATGGCACTTGCTTGTGTACCCATTATGCTCAACAACACTAAATACCAGGGCATGGTATTATTGCCGAGAAAGTACCCATCAAGGTTTTTGGTATGCGTACTTTTATAAACACCATAAATGATGATGGTGCTGAGTGTGACAATTAATATAATCCAATCTATACTACTCATTGCGCCCCCATCCCCTGAAGGGGAGTTTGGTGTAAAATACTTTGGAACTATTGTTACTTTTCATAGCAGCGAATTAATTAAAATGCTTCGTTATTAAATAATATAGCACAACCTGAATCAATAAAAATACAGCAACCCCGATGTACCATTTGTTCCAGTAAGATTTTGAGTTTTCGTTTTCCATATTATTAAAAGGAAATAAAAATTATTGCACAGTTTTCTTGCTACTCAGTTTATTTTTCCTGGCAGGAAGGGGATTATTTAAAGTCTCCCCTGCTGGAAGATGTAGAGGGGCCAGCAAATTAGCAAACAACCTATATGCACCAGGAACACCTGCCGGTAATTCTCTAAAAAACACCAGACCTGTATAAACAAATTTACCCTTACCATAATTTGCGATTATCAGGCTGCCGTCCTGTTCTTCTTTTTCGCCAGGATCTTTCATACTGAGGATATGCTGATAGCTGCTATCTATTTTTTCTGCATGGTAAATACTGCGTTCCTGTATCCAGCCATCAAAATCTTTGTCGGTTATTTTATTTGGATAATTTAATGCCGGATGATTGGGTAATAGAAAATTCACTTTGGCAGTTTCGTCTGTAACCCTTGTGCGGCCTATGTTAAAAGGGTAGGGTGCTATCCTTGCTTTTACCGGACCATTCTGGTTGCTGGTATTGTATTGCACCAATAATACACCACCATTATTTACAAATTGCATCAATACATCATACACATTGTTCATCCAGTCGTTGGTGTTATAGGCTCTTACTCCTGTTACAATGGCATCAAATTGTTTTACATTGGCTAAGGTGATGTCAGTTTCTTTTAGGGTAGTTACTTTGTAACCCATTTGCTCTAAAGCTTGCGGTACTTTATCGCCGGCGCCGGGGATGTAGCCAATAGATTTTCCGGCAATTTTTAAATCTAACTTTATTACTTTAGTTATATCACGATAATTGTAGTAAATGTCAGGGATATGATCATAACTGATTTTTTTCAAAGAAAAAAACTGGTGACTATACAGTGATTCACTTACTAATTCTCCAGAGACAAATTGTGATGAATTATTTTTTATGGTTTCTCCGTTAATAATAAATTGAAATTGTTTTTTATCAGCTTTAGATAATGTAACCACGGAATCAAATACCGAAATTGGTTTATTATCCAACATGCTGTTAAATTTTACTCTGTTTTTAAAGTTGGTGTTTGACTGTAAGGAATAATTTATCATTTTTTTTTGTCCCTTGGTATCATTTTTTAAAATAACAATTGCTGGATTCGTGTTGATGAAAAACGGGTTTACAACTTGGAGCGGTTGATACAATTCTCCTTTTATAGGATCGGTATATTTATATTGAATAGGTTTATCCAAACCGTAATTATCACTGTTCATATTTATAACAAATGAAGCCAGGTATGGATATGATTCTGGCTTACCTATCAAACTTTGGTTATGAACTGTAAAAGCCCCATTGGTTTTTTCCCATTCCAGCCAATAGGGTTGCGAAGGGTCTTCTGCTTTGTCAATAAATGCAGTAATAGTCTTGGTTACATTTTGATTTTTTGGGAGATCGCTAAATAAAACGTTTTTCTTAAATGCCGTTACTAAAACTTTATTTATATCTAGTCCTAACCTGTTATTAATAGTGATATTAATTTTTATACTATCGCCAATAGTATTCAATTGGCTTGCCACAGTAGCATCCATAAAAATACCACTGCAAATACTTATCAATTTCTCAATTTCATATAACTTAATTCCGATGTAATTACTCCATTGATTACTATTTATCTCAAATGGTGAATCAATTTTGATTATGGGAAAAATTAGCAACTTTAATTCAGCAAGTTTTTCAATTGAATTTTCAGGATGTTCATCTTTAAAATTACTAATAATGCTATCGATTTTATTTTTTATTACGGAACTGTTTTTTTGATCAGGATAATTAACTCTTCCCCAACTCATATCTACCCCATCTGCCAAATCATTTACCGGCCTATCGCCTTTGATGGTTTCAAAATATTCAATGGCGCTACCACGTTGTGCCGGTACCCCAAAGCCCTGACTCTTATGCTGGCTACGGCTTAGAGCCGCTATTTCTCCATAGCTTTTACCCAATAATGGGTTGTACATTCCTACATCAACTTTAAACTGGCTTTCATTTTGCGTACTGGTACCACCAAAGTTGAACGTATTCCACAGCATTCGTTTTGCCTGCCACACCGTTACACCTTGTTGTAATTGTTCAGGAAATTTTGTAGGGTCTGCTGCAGCATCAAAAGCTTCTCTTGCAAGGATGCCTGATGCTGCATGATGGCCATGCCCTGCACGGGTATCTTCCGGAAAACGGGCAATGATTACATCTGGCCTAAACTTTCTTACCACCCATACTACATCACTTAAAATTTTATCATGTCCCCAGGTGGCAAGTGCTTCTTCTGCAGTTTTACAAAAGCCAAAATCGTAAGCCCTGCTAAAAAATTGTTCTGCTCCATCAATACGCCTTGCAGATAATAATTCCTGCGTACGAATCAAACCCAAATCAATGCCTTGCTCATCACCAATTAAATTTTGTCCACCATCACCACGTGTCATACTCATATAACCGGTGCGATATAATTTTTCATTGGCCAGGTAGCCCAACAACCTTGTATTCTCATCATCAGGATGGGCGGCAATATAGAGTACCGAACCCAGTACATTTAGCTTTTTGATTTGCAGTAAAATCTCGGATGATGTGTAGGATTTTGGAGTTTGTGCAAGGGCGCTGAAGGAACAGCCTGCAATAAAAAGTAAAACAACAAATTGACGCATAGTTAAATATTGATAAACAAAAATAGTTGTTTGGTAAAAAGTAAAAATA
Organism: Chitinophagales bacterium; assembly: GCA_038320245.1. Lineage (GTDB taxonomy): Bacteria > Bacteroidota > Bacteroidia > Chitinophagales > Chitinophagaceae > Ferruginibacter. The sequence goes on from JBBQEA010000148.1 coordinate 8,300, forward strand.
CCGTTTATAAAGAACATGCTCCTATTTGGTGAGGAGCATGTTAAATATTTCTAAAGGCTCATTTGCTCATTCGCAAATTGTCGCATTATTATTGTCCAGCTAAAAAAACCGCATTGCTTAAGAGTAATTTTCCACTCTCCCAAAAATTGCGGAAAATAGGATTGTCTGTGAGATAAATGATACTTCCATTGCCCATGCTCTGTTCGCCTATCAGCATAGCATCTTTTATTTTCTCTTTTATACTACTACCCACAAAACCTGCAACATAATTACTTTTTTTGATCACGCCCACATTCCAGCCATCCTTTAAAAATTCATACACATTGTCATCCTGCTTTAGGGTAAAGTAATTATCACCCAAGCCAAAAGACAATGGATGCGTTACGTCCAGATCAATTTTATAGATGGCACCTGCTATGTAACTTTTAATGCCGTCGTGCTCACTTTCAGCAAATCTTTTCAGGTCGGCATAGGTTTGTTTAGGATCCTCTTTCTTGTCTTTCTCCTCATCTCCCTTCTTCAATTTAATGCCCCAGTCGCCGGTTGCCATTTGTGCAACTGCATTATCGATGGCGATAATTTTTCCACCCTGCTTAACCCAGGTTTTTAGATCGGCACTAGCTGCTGCATCACTTAAAAATTTGTAGCGGCCAGCAGGTACAATTAGCACATCAATATTTTTCCAGTTTACTGAAGCCACATCGTCTGCATTAATTAATGTGATGGGATAGTTCAATTGCTGATCGAATAAATTCCATACTTCACCAGCGTCATTTGAGTTGGATCCCTTGCCTGTAATCATCGCTACATTGGGCTTTTTAATGAAGTGGACTTTATTACTACCAAAGTCAAATCCTGTATCCATAAAGCCAGAGTTTACAGGCGTTACCGATACACTAAATTCCAAAGTTGTTTTTTGTAATAGGGCTATTTTATCTTCATTGCCTTTTCTTAACACAATCAAAGTTCCTCTTGAAAACTTGTTATTGTTTACACTAAAATCTCTCTCGGCAAAGCGGACTTTTATGCCAGCCTGTAACAAGGCCGCTAATAATTTTGCATCTTCAAAAGAATTGTATTTAATTAAGTATCCATAAGAATTAACAGGCATTGCAGTTGGCATTGTAGCCGTTACTGTTTTATTATCGGCGGCTACTTTTTCCTTTACAGCGTAAGCTTGCAGACCATACACATAGGGTAGGCTCCAGGCTGTAATATCATAAGTAGCAGAGTCTACTAGTTTAGAAGTTGGTTCAAATAAAACCTTTGCCAGTAAGCCTTTTGGCTGGTAGGTACTTATCACTAAACTGTTATTGGTAGTAAAGGATTCTTCCTTCTGCGTAAAATAATTAAAGCCTTTTAATGCTGCTCCATTGCTAAAGCTGTACTGAATACCATTATTATTCAATAGTTTTTTAAGGGCGTTAATTCTGCTGGTTGCCACATCGGTTATTACAAAAGTTTTGTAGTCTCCCACACCATTATTTCGGGCATCATCAAAAAATTGTTTGAAAGCGGCCATCACTTTATCCGTATTTTTTGATACTACTTCTAAGGTACTCATGCTGGTGGTAAAGTGGTGGGCAATCCGGTCGTATAAGGTAAGTGTATCTCCATTTTCCATAACAACAGCGCTGCTTGCACGGCCTCCTCCGCCTTGTTCAAAAGTCATCCCTATACTACCATTGTAGGTGGGGTAGGTATCACCATAGGATGGATAAAATAAATCGTACACTTCTTTGGTATAATAAAGCCATCCGTTGGCATCAAAATATTTTGCATTATTTCTACCAATCTCTGTTTGAAATTTGCGTTGAAAGGGAGTAACCATTTCATGATATGGCTCTGCCGCCGGTGCAAAATAATAGGGGTTATTATAGCCTTGCTCATGGTAATCGCTGTGCACCTGCGGCATCCATTGCTGGTATTTTTTTAACCTTTGTTGTGTCTCAACCTGGGTTTGCCATGCCCAGTCTCTATTTAAATCAAAATTGTAGTGATTGGTTCTGCCGCCGGGCCATGGCTCCTGGTGTTCTCTTGCATTTATGTTGGGATTAACATTTTTACCCACCATTTGCGTTTGCCAGTTTACATACCTATCCCTGCCATCGGGATTGATGCAGGGGTCAATAATTACAACAACATTTTTTAAATATTCTTTGGTTTCAGTATTGGCAGGGTTCAATAATTCATACAATACTTTTCATAGAAACTTCGCTGCTGCTGGTTTCGTTGCCGTGCACATTGTAACTGAGCCATACAATTGCAGGTGTGTTAATGTCGCCTGCCTTATCAGCTAATATACCTGTAAGTCTCAGGTTGTTTTTGCGGATGTCTTCAAGCCTTAAAAAATTACCGGTTGATGCAATATAAGCCAGGAGCAGGGGCCTGCCTTCGTTGGTTTCGCCGTATTGTTCCAACTTCAATTGTGTGCCGGCAACAGTTGCTACATAATTAAAATAATTAACGATTTTAAAATGAGGAGTATATTTACTTCCCAACGGATAGCCTAAAAATTCATCCGGACTTTTAAGGCTTTGCGCCTGAATTAAAAATGATGTAAACAAAAAGAGGATAAACAATAAGTGGATTTTCTTCATAACTATAAATGCTGATTTAGTGTTTTGTGATTTTGCAGAATTTGATATATTGATAAAAAATAACTTTTTTGTTCGTTGTTTTTGATTGTTTTTTTTGAGTACTGTAATGTTGTTATATTGCTGCTTAAAGAAAAAACAATAAGCGCTAAATTTCAAATGAAACTATTAGCCAACCAAAATTCAGGCTCATAATAAATAAAAAATACAAAAATGATAAAAAAATACCTCATTACAGTAACGCTGCTGTTTTGTTTAATTGCGTTGCAAAGTACGGCACAAATCAATCCTTATAAATACCATTCACAAAAAAATATTGTTGTAACCAAAGGTGCAGTCGTAAGTGCTCATCCATTGGCCAGCAAGGTAGGGTTACAGATTTTAAAAGCTGGCGGAAATGCGGTAGATGCTGCCATTGCAACACAACTGGCATTGGCGGTGGTGTATCCCGGGGCAGGTAATATTGGCGGCGGTGGCTTTCTATTAGGCCATTTGAGCAACGGAAAGAATATTGCGATTGATTACCGGGAGATGGCCCCTGCAAAAGCAAGCAGGGATATGTATTTAGATAGTGCCGGTAATCCTCAAATGAATTTATCGCAGGATGGTCATTTGGCTTCGGGCATACCGGGTACAATTGCAGGATTGTTTGCCAGCATGAAATACGCCAAACTACCATTTAAGAAACTGATTCAGCCGGCTATCGATTTGGCGGAAAAGGGTTTTACCTTATCCGATGCACAAGTGGCAGATTTTAATGAATCAGAAAAGGAGTTTCTCCAGTTAAATTCTTCACCGGTTGCATTTGTTAAAAAAGCTGGTTGGAAAAAGGGCGATATTTTGGTACAAACCGAACTCGCCAATACCCTAAAACGAATTCGTGATTTGGGTGCCAAAGGTTTTTACGAAGGTGAAACCGCCCGGCTAATTGTTGCAGAAATGCAGCGAGGCAAAGGCATCATTACACTGGATGATTTAAAAAGCTATGTGGTTAAAGAAAGATCGGCTACCCGGTTTGGTTACCATGGTTACGAAATTGTGTCCATGCCTTTGCCAAGTAGTGGAGGTATTTTATTACAACAGATGCTCGGCATGATCGCCGGTAAAAATATTGGCGCAATGAAATTTCAAACGCCTGCAAGTGTGCAACTGATGACGGAGGTTGAGCGCCGTGGCTACGCAGACAGGGCGGCATTTTTAGGCGATGCAGATTTTGTAAAAGTACCGGTAGAAACATTGGTGAGTGCTGCATATTTAAAAGAGCGGATGGCTGATTACGATGCAACCAAAGCAGGTAGCAGTACAGCAACAGTTGCTGGAAATATTACGGAAAGCGAAGAAACAACCCACCTGAGTGTAATAGATGCAGCCGGTAATGCAGTTAGTGTTACCACTACTTTAAACGGACATTTTGGTAGCCGCACCGTAGTGAGTGGTGCAGGTTTTCTTTTAAATAATGAGATGGATGATTTTAGCGTGAAGCCCGGTGTGCCTAATATGTACGGCGCTGTGGGTAATGAAAAAAATGCCATTGCACCTGGCAAAAGAATGCTAAGCAGTATGACGCCAACCATTGTATTGAAAAATAATAAACCTTACCTGGTGGTTGGTACGCCCGGCGGTACCACCATACCTACAAGTGTTTTTCAAAGTATTGTAAATGTAATTGACTTTGGTATGAGTGCTGAAGATGCGGTAAACAAACCCAAGTTTCACCACCAATGGCTGCCAGATTTGATTTATACGGAGAAGGATTTTAATGAGGCAACCATTACTGCTTTAGAAGCCATGGGTTATAAAATTAATAAGCGGGGTAATATTGGCCGCACCGAAATGATACAGGTAAAAGGGAAAAAAATAATTGCAGTAGGTGATAAGCGGGGCGATGATGCTGCGGAGGGTTATTGATTATTTTATTCTACAAATTTTTAAAGTCAGATAACTAAAGTAGCATTTGGTTGATTAATTTTTTATACTAATTATCATTTAATGCAAAGCATCGAAACAATATTCTTGCAATCTGCCATCAAAAGGCTGCTGTACTATAAAGATTTAGGTGATAAAACACTGAGTAAATTAAGTGATGCTGATTTTCATTTTCAACCCAATGAGGAGAGTAACAGCATTGCCATTATTATTCAGCATGTAAGTGGTAATATGCTAAGCCGATGGACAGATTTTTTAACTACCGATGGAGAAAAGGATTGGAGGCAAAGAGATGCAGAATTTGAATTACAAAATTTTTCTAAAAATGATTTGATTGCAATTTGGGAAAAAGGCTGGCAATGCTGCATTGATACGCTGCAATCACTAA
>JBBQEA010000149.1:0-13022 GCA_038320245.1 Chitinophagales bacterium
TCAGGGCAACACCGGCGAGATGACAAAAATGATCTACGCATATTTGAAAGTAAGTGAAGAGCTGGCAGATAAACAATCAATGATGCATGCTGCTTATACTTCAGCCATCTATTTTCAGTCTATCGGAAACAATATGGAGGGACTAAAATATTTTAAGCAAGCATTAAAGGCTGCAACGGAAACAGGCGATAAAATTGCGCAGACTCACTTTAATTCTTATGTTGGGGGCCTTTACAACAACCTTGGTAATTATACCGAAGCACAGCATTACTATGCTGCCGCATTAAGGTTAGCGGGTGAATCCGGAGATGCAAAGATGCTTGCAGATACACATAGGAATATGGGCAATTTCTATCAGTCACAAAACAACTTTACAGAAGCAATCAGTCATTATCGCATTGCTGCAGCTAAGTACAAATCAATTACCGATAAAGAGGGACTTGCAATTATATATTACAAAATGGGTATTACCTATACAAGTACAAAAAAATATGAACAGGCAACAAAATCCTTTGATAGTTCTAAAGCCTACTATGATAATTTAAACAGCAAATTATTATCAATGGGTGATTATTACGCCGGCAGAGAAAATCTGGCCGCTGCTACCCGAAACTGGAAAGATGCCTACGAGAATTATAAACAATTTGTGGTTATTAAGGATAGTGCATTCAACAAAGAATCGCTGCAAAAATTGGTGTCTTCGCAAATGCAGTATGAGGCTGATAAAAAGGAAACCGCTGCAAAAGCAGCACAGGAAAAAAGGAACCTGGTAGCAAGGGCAGAAATAAAGCATCAGCGTAATATAAGAAATGCGGCTTTTTCGGTACTGGCAGTAGTGCTATTATTCTCCGGCGTTGTGTTTCGTCAACGAAACAAAATAGCCAAAGAAAAAAAACGCAGTGATCTGTTATTAATGGATAAAGAACTCTTACTTAGAGAAATCCACCATCGGGTAAAAAATAACCTGGAAGTGGTAAGCAGTTTGTTGGCCCTGCAAAGTGCACAGATAGATGACCCAAATACCAAAGAGGCAATGCTTGCCGGGCAAAACAGGGTACACTCCATCGGAATTGTACACCAGAAATTGTACCAGGGAACTAACCTGGGAGCTATTGAAATGAAAGACTATTTCATCAACCTTAGCGAAAGTATACTAGATTCTTTTGGTGCTGAGGGAAAAGTAAATATTGAATTTGCAATGGAAAAATTAAACCTCGATATCGATATGGCAGTACCACTCGGTTTAATTGTAAATGAATTACTAACCAACACACTCAAGTATGCTTTTCCTGATAAACAAAATGGATTAGTACGCATTAAATTGGAAAAGCGAACAAGTAATATTTTACACCTGGAAGTTTCAGATAATGGCGTAGGTAAATCCGGAGAAACCAAGGGCACTGGTTTTGGCGGACAATTAATATCGTTGCTTACAAGTCAATTAAATGGTAAAATGACAGAAGATCAGAAAAATGGCACCAGCGTTTTCTTTGATTTTAAAATGGAGAAAGTTGCATGATAAATTGGGGCACATGCACGTTTCAACTACATGCCAATTATATTGAGTAATCTCTATAAAAAGACAATAAACCTATCACTTAAAAGTAATACCGGTTAAACGCTGAGTTTAGTACAATTTAGAAATCGATCTGCAAGTGTCGGTACTTACTAAATACCGTCACACCCCGCCATTGCCCATAATTTCAGGTAGTACACATGCTCTATAATCAAATAATATTGGAGCTGATTTTCCACTCCCCAAATTCCCGGTAAATATTTCCCTGCCTTCGTACAGTCACAGGCGCTGTTCGTCCTCAATTGCTTGCATTTATACATTGTTAGTAGTAGGTTTATAAGAACAACTTTTTTCCAAAAACATAAAACTTTAACAATGAAAAAGAACCATCTCCTTTTGTTGGCTGCTGCGGTTGCAACAACAAGTTTTATATCCGCAGGCTGTAACAATGCAGCACCTGAAAAAGAAGAAGCAAAAACTGAAACTGCAACAATGGCAACTGCATCAGTTACTAACCCCAATTTTGAAATTGCCCCTATTGAATATGCTGAGTTAGCCGAAAAGGCAACGAATCATATAGCCAAATTTGAGTTTGATGCATGGGGAGATATGCTTGCCGATAATGTCGTGTACACATTCCCCGATGGCGATGTGGACACCCGTACAAAACTGGAGGGTAAAGCTGCAGTGGTAAGCTGGTGGAAAAACTGGAAAGAAAAATCTGGTGTGGAATCTATGAGTATGAGTGAGTTTAATCACTTTCCGCTAAATGTAACCGGTGAGCCAAAAGGCGGCGCATTAAAAGGCGTATATGATTTTGCTTATTTCTCAAACAAAATGGTTTTTAGCGGAAAACCTGTTTCCCTGCGGATGAACTTCATCACACATTTTAATGCTGAGAAAAAAATAGACCGCTATATTACTTACTACGACAGAAGTGTAATTATAAAAGCAACCGGTAAAAATATTTTGGAAGAATTGAAAACAAAAAAATAAGTAGCCCTTATCCAACGGTTCAGCAGCCTGGAAATATTTTCCGGCTGCTGTCTTTTAACCAATAGAAATAATACTAAGCGCATTTGATTAAACTGTTTTTTAAAAGTGCATAAATCTTTAAAATAAAAGGACAAGTATTGATACTGTTCATCTTGTTTAACAGGACAAATATTTACTATACAGTGTTGATTCTGTGCATTACCGAAACCAAAAAACCAGCAAAGGATAAAGCTTTTTACAGTTAAAATCAGCGACACAACCGGCAATGCAAAAAGCTATTTATATTTCTACTATTGCATATCTTATAAAATAAACCTCACTTAATCTCCGTCCGTTTGAAGCCTTGTAAATGTACAGTTTGCAGTTGATGCCCTTAAATAGTGTCAACTTTTAAAAATGATGAATAAAAAAGTACAACCATCACTTTGGCATATTAAATATTTTCTCCGTTCTTTTTTTTAGTATATTTTTTTAGCGTGGCTGAGAAAAGAAAATCGCAGTAAAAAAGAAATTGCTTTTCGGATATAAATATTGAATGTATAACAGGGCGCTAAAAACATCCAAAAAAGAAAAAGGAAAATACTGTTTTCTAGTAGCTGAATTTGGAGAATAACTGTGGTTCGGTTATTTATAAAAATGCAAATACATGCAAAGCTTCACAACCATCAACAGCCACGTTAAAGGTAAAAGAATTGAATCCATTGATTTGCTCCGTGGCATCATTATGGTCATCATGGCGCTGGATCACAGTCGTGATTTTTTTCATTACGCTGCCTATTCAGATGATCCGCTTAACCTTGCTACAACCACGCCAATATTGTATTTTACAAGATGGGTTACTAATTTATGTGCGCCCACTTTTGTATTTCTTGCAGGTACTTCCGCATGGCTGCAAAGCGAGCGTAAAACAACAAAAGAGCTCAGCAAATTTTTAATTACCCGTGGCCTGTGGCTGGTGCTTGTAGATTTAACTGTAATGACGTTTGGCATTTTGGGTGATATCCATTTTGGCGTTTTTGTGCTGCAAACAATTTGGTCAATCGGCATTAGTATGGCCATAATGGGTTTAATGATATGGTTGCCGTTTAATGCAATATTAATTACCGGACTGCTCATCGTGTTTGGTCACAATGCTTTGGATTATGTAGAAAAAAATCATACTGGCCAATTTCCTTTATGGTGGTCGATGCTTCATGTACGTGCCATGCACCCGCTCTGGGGAAATCACCAATTATTTGTAGTGTATCCTTTTCTTTCCTGGACTGGTTTAATGATGCTGGGCTATTGTTGCGGTAAAATATTTACACAGTTTGAATCTACAAAACGAAACAAAATTTTACTTTGGCTTGGTATCAGCTTGCTGGTATTTTTTGTTGCACTAAGGGCAGCCAATTCCTATGGTAATCCTTTTCAGTGGTCGCATCAAAAAAATGTATTGTACAGCTTCTTTTCTTTCATGGATGTATTTAAATATCCGCCGTCGCTGCTGTATATGTGTGTCACTATTGGGCCAGGCTTAATTTTTTTAGCATTAATAAAAAATACACAAGGCCACTTTGCAAAAATCATGATTGTGTATGGCCGTGTACCAATGTTTTTTTATATCCTGCATTTTTATGTATTGCATATACTTGCTATCATTTTATTTTTTTCCAGAGGCCATACGCTTGCCGAAGGTATTACAGGGATAGAGGGGTTTCCAATTAAGTTTTTAATACCTGGTGAAGGTTACAGTCTGTGGGTAGTGTATGCCGTTTGGATTGCAGTGGTAGCTGCTTTGTACCCTTTATGCAGATGGTACGACCGATACAAAACCAACCACAAAGAAAAATGGTGGCTGAGCTATTTGTAATAAATCTAACAGTTAAAATACTAGTAAAAAAAATCTCTAATAAAACCTTAAAACAATGACACAACAATTCAATTTCACTCAATTATTTTTTGTAAGCATTGCAGCTGCAATGCTTACTGCAAGCTGCTCTACCAAACAAATAGAAAAGCCAGATTCTGTGGAAGCCAATATCAAAATGTACACCCATGTGTGGGATGAAATTATTAATAAAGGAAAACTGGGCACGTTCAATGATTCTAACTTCACAAAGAATCTGGTGTTACATGTAAATCCGGCAGATGTGACAGGTATTGATAGCGCCAAAGCTTATTATGCCAATTACCTCACAGGATTTTCCAATATCAGCTTTACCATAAAAGATGTATTTGGCCAGGGAGATAAATTAGTAAAACATTGGAACTTTAAAGGAACCCATACCGGAGTTTTCTTTGGACTTCCTGCAACTGGTAAAACCGTAAGCATAGATGGTGTAACATTGGTGCGTATGGAAAATGGCAAGATTGCAGAGGAAAGGGATTTTATGGATAACCTGGATTTTAATACTCAATTAGGACTGATGCCAGCAGCAAAATAATGAACTCCGTTCGCAGCAATTAAAAATAATTAGCCAATTCTGGTATCTCTTAAATGCCATAAAAGGAAATCTTAAATGATTGCCGATAGATTATTTAACTTGATAAAGTTTTAAAACAAACTTCAGCAACACAGCGCCAATTGTAATTAAACCAACAGTTAAAAATAAAATGAAATACCAATCACTTTTCCTGATGCTATTTTCAGTTTCAACAGCATTCAGTCAAACGCCTGTTAAGGATAAAGAAAGTAGAGTAAACCAACAACGAATTGAAAGTCGCATAGTTGAACTGGCAAAATTTGGTAAAGATTCACTTGGCCGGGGTTACCGTGTTGCTTATTCTAAAGGCAATGTAGCAGCAATGGAGTGGTTTACGAGCCTTATGAAAAAAGCAGAACTGGAAGTAACCATTGATGCTGCAGGAAATATTATTGGAAAAAGAAAAGGAAAAAATCCTTCTTTAAAACCAATAGCTTTTGGGTCTCATCTGGACATGGTGCCTGATGGCGGTAACTACGATGGTTGCGTAGGATCTATTGCTGCACTGGAAATGATTGAAGTACTCAATGAAAATAAATTGGTAACCAACCATCCACTGGAAGTGATAATTTTTTCTAATGAAGAAGGGGGTACCGTTGGAAGCAGCATGATGGTTGCACCTTATGGTGCAGATAGATTAAAAGCTGTTAGCCAGAGTGGACTCACTTTTAAAGAAGGTATATCAGCCATTGGCGGTAACCCGGATAAATTACAAGATGCTATCAGAAAGAATGGCGACCTGTCAGCCTTTCTTGAACTGCACATTGAGCAAGGTGGAATTTTAGAGAAAGAAAATTTACAGATTGGTGTAGTAGAAGGTATTGTAGGTATCGAAGATTGGGAAGTAAGCATCGAGGGTACGGCCAATCATGCCGGCACTACGCCCATGAATATGCGGCAAGATGCATTGCTGGCGGCTGCCAAACTTATCATTGCGGTTAATGAAGTAGTTATAGGTTATGAAGGAAAACAAGTGGGCACCATCGGTAAAATATCGGTAGCACCGGGAGCATATAATGTAATTCCCGGTAAAGTTATTTTGGGTATGGAGATTAGAGATCTTTCTTCCGAAAAAATTGCATTACTATTTCATGATATTGAAAAAAAGGCCGCATCAATTGCTGCTTCATCCGGCACAACAATTTCCTTCTCACAACAATTTAAACCAATACATCCGGCACTGACAGCTAAATCAATTCAGGATAAAATTGTTGCTTCAGCAAAAGCATTGGGCCTTACGTATAAATACATGCAAAGCGGCGCAGGTCACGATTCACAGGATATGTCGTTGATTGCTCCGGTAGGAATGATCTTTGTTCCCAGTGTTGGTGGCATCAGTCATTCACCCAAAGAATTTACAAAAGCAGTTGATATGGCTAATGGAGCAAATGTGTTATTACAAACGATATTGGCTTTGGATAAAGAACAATAAAAGGGAACCGGCAATTGTGCATGCAGATGCGTAGCATCGACCCATCTTGAAGCAACGTCCCGATAGCATCGGGACAAGCTCTCTCCGGAGGAGAGGCGAGCTCGACTCTGATAGCTTAAAGGTTCTTCCTTATCCGATGTTGACTTGTTTTTCTTGTACGCTAATTTAGAACCGGTTTTGCATTTTCCAGATTTTTTTTGGCGAATCATTAGCCTACAAATAGTATACTCTAAAGAAATGGGGCTAGAGCCCTTACCCGTACGCATTTTACTGTTATGGCAGCATTTTTGCCAGAAATTAGTTATTAAACTTATTTAAAGTAACTGCAGATGTAGCTGACTGGTTTACCTTTGCCCATTAAAATACTGATTTATATGATGAAACATTTTTGCTGGCTGCTGATTTTTTCTTTTCAGGTAAGCAATGCCCAAAAATTAAAAAAAGCCGACAAAGTAATTGTAGCCAACTTACAAACACATATTGGCTACCTGGCAGATGATAAACTGGAGGGCAGACGAACAGGATCTGCAGGAGAAAAACTGGCGTCGGACTACATCAGCAATGTATTCAGCAAAGCAGGTTTAATTGCAAAAGGCGATGGTGGCGGTTATTTGCAGGCATTTGAAGTGAATGATGGAAAAGCAGTCAGCCCATCCACCCATTTTTTTATTAATGGAAACGATTTAAAACCAATGATAGATTTTTTTCCGTTGGTATATTCTCCCAATACATCATTGGAAGCCACGTCGTCATTGGGATTACAGGAAACCGGCGGGCCCTGGTTTTATGATTTAAAAGAAATGCTGGAAACAAATAATAACAATCCGCATTTTGATCTGGCAGATGCGGTTAAAACCAAAGCAACGGAAGTGGCCGGCAAAGGCGCTACTGCACTTATTATTTACAACAGTTCTACTATTGAAGATGGTTTAAATTTTGATATAAAATCTAAAGAAACAATCAGCAAAATCCCTGTGATATATATTACAAAAGCAGCAAAAGATACCTACATTAAAGATGAAGCTGCAGCACTGGATATAAAATTAAAAGTGTTGATAGAGGAGAAGAAAAGAACCGGGCACAATGTGATTGGATTTATCAACAACAATGCTGCCAATACTATTATTCTTGGTGCACATTACGACCACCTTGGCTACAACGAAGATCACAATTCCTTGTACACAGGTACCGATCCTCAAATTCACAATGGAGCTGATGACAACGCAAGTGGTACTGCAGCAATCCTTGAATTAAGCAAGATGCTGGCTGCATCAAAGTTTAAAAACAACAATTACCTGTTTATTTCTTTTTCCGGTGAAGAGCTTGGATTGTTTGGATCTAAATATTTTACTGAGCATCCTTCCATTGATTTAGCCAATGCCAATTACATGATTAATCTTGATATGGTTGGCAGACTAAACGACAGCACCCATGGGTTATCGATAGGTGGCTACGGCACTTCGCCCACCTGGGGAGATTTGATTACCACCAACAATAAATTTTTCAAGATAAAATTAGATAGCAGCGGCACCGGACCAAGTGATCATACTTCGTTTTACAGAAAAGACATTCCAGTTGTTTTTTTCTTTACCGGTTTACACAGCGATTACCACAAACCAAGCGATGATGCAGATAAAATAAACTATACAGGCGAACTGCAGGTAGTAAAATATATTTATGCTTTGATTGAGGCAACAGATAAAAAAGGCAAACTAAGTTTTACAAAAACAAGAGAAGTTTCCATGAGTAGCAAAACCAGCTTTAAAGTAACGTTGGGCATAATGCCGGATTATAGTTTTAGTGGCAGCGGTGTAAGAGCAGATGGCATCGTAGATGGAAAGCTGGCGCAAAGGGTTGGTATAAAAGCAGGTGATGTGATAGTCCAATTAGGCGATAATAAATTTACTGATGTGCAATCGTATATGGGAGCATTGAGCAAGTTTAAAAAAGGCGATACTACCAAGGTTAAAGTGATGAGAGGTACAGAAGAATTGATTTTTGATATTGTATTTTAAATTTTAATTTTAAGCAATGGAAACACTTATAGTAAAAATAAAAAAACAAGATAAAGTTGCTTTTACGAAAGAGCTTTTACATTCTTTTAAATTCCTTGAAGTTAGTGCAGAGAAGAAGACAGCGTTATCAATTAGCGCAAAAAGAAAGACTGCGTTGGTTAAAGGATTTAAAGAAATAAAATTAATTGAAGCAGGCAAGCTAAAAGGAATTACCGGGAGCGATTTGTTAAAAAAAATTCGGAATGAAAAAATTTAATATTATTGCCATCCCGCAGTTTCAAAAAGAAATTAAACAGTTATTGAAAAAATATCCTTCTTTGGATCAAGACTTTGAAAATCTTCTTGAAGAGTTATATAAAAATCCAACTTCGGGAGAATCTTTAGGAAATAACTGCTATAAAATAAGGATGAAAATCAGTTCCAAAAATTCGGGTAAAAGTGGTGGCGCAAGAGTTATCAGTTATGTAAAAATAATAGCAGCTACAATATTCCTGGTGTCTATTTACGATAAATCTGAAAGAGAAACAGTAACAAAAAAACAAATAGAAGAAATTTTAAAAAGTAGCGGATTATTGTAGAACATGAAACTTAAAATTGATAACGAAGCGTTGGCGCAGGATTTTTTTGAAGACGCCATTTTACTGGGTATAGTGGCCCCCATAAAAGATTACCAGTTTGGCTGGCAGTTAAACCAGTTGCTGGGCTTCAATTTTAGGCTGAACAACGATTTAGAAATTCAACTGAATAAAAAACAACGGCAATATTATTTTTCAATTTATGAATACCAGGTTCCGGGAGTTACCACCATCCATTACCTGTATAACAACCAACATGACGGGGAATATTTATTGCCGGAATTTAAACACCTCGATTTTTTATGGGTAATAAAAGGATATGGCACGCCAGTTGATGACCAGATAGTAATCATTCCTTCTATCAAAAGCCTGCCTGTTGTGCAACTGGTAACAGAAATGACCAACGAAAAAATTAAAAATAAGCAACACCTTATTTTGTAATAAGGGTAACGTTGCTCTTTGTTTTAAACCATCATCATTCAATTCTTAAAAAAAATTTATCATCATGTGGAAAGAAAAAAACAATGCACTGTACAGAAAATTTGAGTTTAAGGATTTTTCTGAAGCTTTTGCATTTATGGCAAGGGTAGCACTGGCGGCTGAAAAAGCCAACCATCATCCAAAGTGGACCAATGTGTATAACAAAGTTGAAATCTGGCTAAATACGCATGACGCAGGCGATATAATTACCGCTAAAGACAAGAAACTGGCTAAGACGATTGATGCGATAGTAGCTGCGTAAAAGGAAATACTATTTTTAAAGTTGTAGATAAAAACACCTACAAATTTGCTTTGAGTTCCAATAAAAAACTTTTAACCTTTTTTAAAGATTCTATCATGGCGAATTGGGCATCCGCCTTTTTATTATTTCTGAAATAGGCTTTAGCACCTTCCATGGTATATTTTTTTTCTCTCATCAGGTGATGTATCAACTGGATGTTTTTTACATCTTCCGGCCTGAAGTAGCGATCACCTTTACCATTTTTTTTTGGCTTAAGTACATCAAACTCATTTTCCCAAAGGCGAATTAAGGATTGATTTACACCAAACATGGCAGCTACTTTTCCAATAGAATAGTATCTTTTTTGAAACAGGATTTCATCTTCGGGCACATCTACCAAATGCACGCTATCGCTCATTTCTTGTATGCTCTTTCTGCCCCTGGTAGATTTTTGTTTTACCGCTTTTGGTTTTATCGGAGTTACTATTGCAATACCAAAATCAATGATTTCCTCTTGCTCAGTAGTCTCCTCACTTATCGGGAGTTCAATATCAATAACCGTTTCATTAACTAGGTCAACAGGATCTGCAGCATTTTCTACAGCTTCATGCAAACTCGTTTCCTGCAAAGCTGTTTCATTTTTTACAGCAACTACCTTCTCTTCTTCTGGCTGTTGTGCTAAAGATTCGTAAAAATCAAATAATGATATCTGTGTAGGTTTTACCTTCATAATTTGCTGCTAAGTTCAAATATTTTTATAACAAATTAAGGCATCATCTGTAAATGGTTTATTATCTGCCATAAAGCCAAGGCCTTTATTTTACAAAACTCAACTTTAAGCTACAATGGTATTTTTAATATATAAACCTGTTACAGTTTTATTCCCCTCTTTTTGATATAAGCATGCCAAAGAAGAAAAGCTGCAACTGTTCTGTAGGGACTCCATTTTTCGGCCATCAACAGTAACGCATTTTTATCGGTTTGCTTTGGCAAAGCTTTGATGGTTTTCATACTATTCACTAATGCAATATCTCCAACAGGAAATAAATTAATTCGTTGCAGTGCCATCATCATATAAACATCCGTAGTCCAGTCACCGATGCCTTTTATCTTTTTTAGTTCGCTTCTTACAGTTTCATCCGGCAATTGAATTAATTCATTTAAGTTGAGTTGCCCGTCTATAATGGCGTTAGCCAAATCTCTTGAATAAACAATTTTTTGCCTGCTGAAATAACATGCCCGTAATTCTATATCTGTAAGTAATAATAGTTTTTCGGGCAAAACGGTTCCAATCTTTTCTTTGAGTTTATTGAGTGCAGCTTTTGCTGAGGCTAAAGAAACCTGTTGCTCCAGAATTATATGCAGGAGCGTTTCAAAAGTTGGGCTCCTCACAAATAAAGGTGGGTAACCGTGTGTATCAATAATTACCTTTAAATCATCATCACTTTCTGCCAGCAGGTTACAATAAAATTCAAAATTACTTTCATTAAAAGTTTCAAACATATTTATAGAGCCAGCGTTCATCTATTTCTTTTTAGCCATTTGCTGTTAACTGCTTAATCTTTTCCTTTGGCTTTAAATTCTTCAATCGCTTTTTTTGTGAAATTACTTAATACCAGACGCCCGCTTACGGCAGCTCTGTCTTTCAACAACTCATCCCAGTTTTCAGTGCCTTTCCAAAACATTTTTTTCATCTCAGCCATTGCATCGGGATTGCTGTGTGCCAGTATATTTGCCAGGCGATGAACTGCCTCATCCATCGTCTCCAGGTTTTCATGCAGCTCAGAAAATAAACCTTTTCGTTTAGCCCAATCACTATTTCGCCAGCCAGTTGCATCAATTGCCAATGCACTAAATGCTGCTATACCAATTTTTCTTTCTACCGCCGGACCAATTACAAACGGACCAATACCTATTGCCAGTTCACTCAACTTAACACTAGCCCCTTCCACTGCAATTGGATAATCAATAGCTGCCGCAAGTCCTACACCTCCACCAACACATTTACCATGTATCCTGCCAATAATAAACTTAGGGCATTTTCGCATTGCATTAATTACACGTGCAAATCCGCTAAAAAAAATCAGTCCTTCTGCTTCATTTTTTATTGTTATCAATTCAGCAAAAGACGCTCCTCCGCAAAAAGCTTTTTCTCCGGCACTTTTTATAATTATAACTTTTGTGTCATCATGCGTCCCTGCATAATGAATTTTTTGAGCCAATTCTTCCAAAATTTTTCCCGGTAATGAATTGCCTTGTGGATGGAAAAACTCGATGGTGGTTATTCCACGATGGGTTTCTGATTTTACGTAGGCTTCCATTTTATGTTTTTTTGCTATGAGATTAAAGGAGGAAAAGAGACAAAAAAGATTCTTTTCAAACAGTCTTTATTATTAAGTGTGATTAAAATATTTGGCATATTGAAATTTATTTAACAGCATTTTGCTCTCCAAAAAAAACTTTTAAGCATCCATTTGTACTCCTTTTCTCTTTTAACCTCTTTGCCAATAACCATTAATCATCGGACGCATTGTGTGTTTAAATAGGCTTCCATTTTATATTTTTTTGCAAAGAGTTTAAAGGAGGAAAAGAGGCAAAGAAGATTATTTTCATAGAATATTAATTTTTAAGTGTGACTAAAGTAGTATTCGTGCTAAAATGTGTTTAACAGTATTTTACTCTTATTGAAAGAGTTTGCTTCGCTCATTTATTCACATTTTCACATTTAAACTCTTTGCTAAAATCTATTAATCATTCAATGCTTCTCATCCAAAATTGTTATAAACCCTTGTTCACATTTTCTCATTTAAACTCTTTGCTAAAATCTATTAATCATTCAATGCTTCTCATCCAAAATTATTATAACCCCTTGTTCTCTTTTTCTCATTTAAACTCTTTGCCAAAAACTATTAATCATTCAATGTTTCTCATCCAAAATTGTTATAACCCCTTGTTCTCTTTTTCTCATTTAAACTCTTTGCTAAAATCTATTAATCATTCAATGCTTCTCATCCAAAATTATTATAACCCGTTGTTCTCTTTTTCTCATTTAAACTCTTTGCTAAAATCTATTAATCATTCAATGCTTCTCATCCAAAATTATTATAACCCCTTTTTCTCTTTTTCTCATTTAAACTCTTTGCCAAAAACTATTAATCATTCAATGCTTCTCATCCAAAATTGTTATAACCCCTTGTTCTCTTTTTCTCATTTAAACTCTTTGCTAAAATCTATTAATCATTCAATGTTTCCCGTCCAAAATTATTATAGACCCTATGTATTCCATCTTTCATTAATTCAAC
>JBBQEA010000150.1:0-12958 GCA_038320245.1 Chitinophagales bacterium
CGCTTCTAAATACAATTGTTTAAAATCATTTTTGGTTACAGGCTTTGGATTGCTGGGGTGACAAAAATCTGCCAATGCAAGGTCGCTCAAGGTTTCAATGTGCTCAGCCGTTACGCCAATTTCATTAAGCCTGGTGGGTAAACCTATTTGTTTATTTAAGTAAAATAAATGATTGACTACTGCTTCGCCAGTTTCAATTTCAAGTTTCATTGCCTGTCCAATTCTACTAAATTGTTCTTCTAATCCCGGTGCATTAAAACGCATGCCGTAGGGCAGGTTTACGGCATTGGCAAGACCATGATGGGTATCAAGCAAAGAGGAGAGTGGATGCGCCAATGAATGTACTACGCCCAATCCTTTTTGAAAAGCCACGGCACCCATCAGCGATGCAATCATCATTTTACTTCTGCTCTCCAAATTGGGGTTGTTTACAGCAGATACAATTGATTGGTTAATTAATCGGATGCCCTCCAGCGCAATACCATCTGCCATTGGATGAAACCCTTTGGCAATAAAGGCTTCCATGTTATGGGTTAATGCATCCATGCCGGTGGCTGCCGTCACAAAAGCGGGCAGTTCCATGGTAAGTAACGGATCTGCAAAAACAATTTTTGCCAATAATTTGGGTGAAAATAAAATTCGTTTGCGATGGGTATCATCTTCAGAAATAATGGCGCTCCTGCCTACTTCACTGCCGGTGCCACTAGTGGTGGGGATGGTAATAAAATAAGGCACTTCTTCAGTTACATATTGATCACCACCAATTAAATCATCATAATCAAATAAATCACGGTAATGATTGATACGGAGTGCAATGGCCCGTGCAACATCCATAGCCGCACCACCACCAATACCAATGATGCAATCCCGGTTGGTTTCTTTGTACATTTCTCCGCCTTTCAACACATCGCTTTTAACCGGATTTTTATGGATCTCTGAAAACACTTCCACCGAAAATGATTTTGCAGTGAGGCTGTTTTTTATTGCTGTAAAAAAATCCAGTCCACTCACCACCGGGTCTGTTACCAGTAATGGTCTGCTTAATCCGTTTGCTGCTAAATGTTCCGGTAATTCCTTTACAGCACCTGCGCCAAAGCGAATGACGGTTGGGAAATTGTATTGCCTGATCGTGTTAAAGTCTGTCATAGTTTTTTATTGAGCCGCTGATTTGAGTGTTATTAAAAGTTGTAACTTATTATTTTAGTTTTTTTATTTGCCTGCTATTGAGCAAAGATTTCATTTGTTTTATCGCTAATGTATTTATTGGGCCAATCTTTCTGACTGTTATAAAACGATATTACTTGCTTCTTTTAAACGCATCGAATTCGATGCGTTTAAAATGTGGCTCTTCTGCCATAATTATAAACTTTTTCTTGCTTAAAAAATTATACCCGATGCCCGGGAATAACTCAACTACAAACCTGAAAAAACTTTCAACAGTCTAAATTATCTCCAGATATCTTTTCAACTCCCAATCCGTTACCACTTTCATAAACTGTTTCCATTCCCATTCTCTTGTGGCGGTAAAATGCTGTACAAATGCTTCGCCAAATAATTCTTTTGCTACTGGCGATGATTGCATGGCTTGGGTGGCTTCCCATAAATTTTTGGGCAGTACGCCATTTTTTGTATCGGCATATCCATTGCCAATGCTGGCAGGCGTTTTCAATTTTAATTTATTTTTTATGCCATACAAACCACTTGCAAGGCAGGCTGCCATGGCGAGGTAGGGATTGCTATCGCTACCGACTACTCTTGTCTCAAGCCTTGTTGCGGTTGCACTTCCGGGCAGGGAACGTAATGCAGTAGTTCGGTTGTCAACGCCCCAGGTAAGCGTGGTAGGCGCCCAGGCTCCTTCTACCAAACGTTTATAGCTGTTAACTGTAGGTGCCAACATGGGTAACATAAATGGCAGGCAATACAATTGCCCGGCCATATAACTTTCCATTAAAGCACTGATGCCCTGCTTACTTTTTTTATCGTAAAAAAGGTTTTGTTTTTTTGCTGTATCCCACAAACTTTGGTGAACATGCCCGCTGCAGCCAGGAAGATTTTCGCTGAACTTTGCCATGAAGGTGGCGATGATGCCGTGTTGTTTGGCAATTTGTTTCACGCCCGTTTTAAACAACACAGCTCGGTCTGCAGCTTCCAATATTTCGGAATAGGTGATGGCTGCTTCATACACACCCGGGCCTGTTTCTGTATGCAATCCTTCCAGCGGTACACCAAGTTTTTTAAGCTGATCGAATAGGTCATTAAAGTAATCATCTTTTTCTGCAGCTCTCAGCATCGAATAGCCAAACATACCATTTGTTAATGGCCTGGTAGTACTGAATTTTGTGGCATACAATTCATCTGAATTATCTATCAGATTGAACCATTCAAACTCCTGCGAAAAGAACGGAGTGTAACCAGCATCTGCTGCCTGTTGGATAATATTTTTTAACAAGCTTCTTGGACAAATGGCCAAATCTTTTCCTTTCTCATCTTTAAAATCTGCCAGAAAAAAAGGCATATCATTTTCCCATGGAATTTGCCTGAATGTTTTTATATCAACCACAGCAGTTACATCTGGATAGCCACTGTGCCAGCCGGTATACTGTGCATTGTCGTAAGCCGCATCAGCCGCATCCCAGCCAAAAACCACGTTGCAAAATCCAAAACCTTTTTCTACAATGGAAGAGAATTTTTCAAAGCTCATCATTTTGCCCCGCAACACGCCGTCTATATCTGTTACAGCCACTTTAACTTTCTCTGTGTTTTGTTCGGCCAGTTGTTGTATTATCTTATGCTGAAGGGGATTTTGTTGTTGCATCTGTAGATTGTTTTACAAAGAAATGAAACCAAATATAAGCAAGTACCAGAATACCTAAAAAGAGCAAAAACAAATTAATATAAAGTGTAGCCATTGCTACCATGGAAACCATTGCAATCATTAATGCAATGATAGGAAAAAACGGAAACAAAGGTGTTTTAAAAGGCCGGGGTAATTCGGGCGCTGTTTTTCTTAAAACCAATACCGATATCATGGCAAAAATGTATAATGCAATGGCACCAAAGCAGGCAATGGTAATAATGTCGCCGGTTTTACCGGTTAGCAATGCAATGATGCCGATGCCAGTATTTAACAACAATGCATTCACCGGCGTTTTAAATATTGGATGCACTTTGCCAAATACTGCTGGTATACAGCCCGCCTTTCCAAACTCATAACTGGCACGGCTTGCAGCTAATATTAATCCATGGAAGGAGGCTACAAGGCCCATCAATCCGATTGTAATTAGCAGATGGTACAACCAGCCGGCGCTGCCGGTGATTTGTACAAGGGCCATTGGTAAAGGAGAATCTGAAGCATCAGCACCTGGTGTTGGATACACTACTTTTTCCCAGCCACCCACACCAATGGATGAAACAAAAACAAGGGCACATAAAATGATTAACGTGAGTAAAGCAGAACCAAAACCAATCAAAATATTCCGCTGCGGCTTTACTGTTTCTTCTGCAACATTGGCCACTCCTTCCAACCCCAAAAAAAACCAAATGGCAAAAGGCGTGGCAGCCCACACGCCTTTCCAGCCAAAGGGAAACGCATTGTGGGTTAAATTATTCCAATGAAAATGGGGGAGGGTTATGCCGCAAAATAGTAATAATTCAAATACGGCAAATGCAGTAATTACCAGTTCAAAAATGGCAGCTGCTTTTACGCCATACATATTTAATGCAGTAAACAAAATATAGGCAGTAATTGCAATAGCTGTAACAGAAATTTGCGGGAAAAAAATATGAAAATAGGCACCGATTGCAGCGGCAATTGCAGGTGGGGCAAATACAAATTCTATTATTTGTGCCATGCCTGCAATAAAGCCAATACGCCTGCCCATGGCTTTGCTGGCATAATCAAATACACCACCGGCTCTTGGTATGGCGCAGGCTAATTCTGCATACGAAAAAGTAAAAGTAACATACAGGATAATGATAAAAAAAGTAGCGATAGCAAGGCCCAATGTACCTCCCACGGGTAATCCAAGGTTCCATCCAAAATACATACCGCTGATTACGTAGCCTACACCAAGCCCCCAAAGCATAACCGGACCAAGGGTTCGTTTAAGTGTAGCAGGCGGTAGGTTTGTTTCAGGAGGTTTTTGAATATTCATTCAGCTTGGTTTATTTTTTAAAGATAATCATCAAAGATTAATGATTGGTATTGTGGAAAATGAAAAGTGCAATTTGACCTCACCCCCAACCCCTCTCCGAAGGAGAGGGGAGCTTGACACTGATAGCTCAAAGCTCTTTTCTTATTCGATTAGTTGACTCATTTTTCTTGTACGCTAATGTAGAATCGGCTTTGCATTTTCATGTTCTATTCAGCGAAACATCAGCGTATTTATAGTACACTCCGAAGGAGAGGGGAGCTTGACTCTGATTGTTCAATACTCTTTTCTTGTTCGATTGATTAACTCAGTTAGCCGTTTAAAACGCTGTCGTCTGTTATGAATGAAACGACGATTTGCATTACACCCAAAATAAAAAGATGCGGATTGTTTGCAAATATTATTATCGGCTCGATATAAGGTTAGTTTGAAGGGTAATGCATTTCATCTTATTGAAAAAAAATGCGATCCGCCGCCCGCTAATTTTATAAAAGTAAAAGCTTAATTTCGGTATCTTTTTAGTTTGAATTTGCTTATGGAGACCAAGGTATTTTTTATGAATGAGCCACTTTACATTTTTATAAATCCATCGATAAAGCGGCTGATATTTTTATGTGTGCTGTTGGCAGGAAAACAGCTGGCTGCTCAACAAAAACCTGGTTATACCCAATACATTCTTAATAATTACATCATAAACCCCGCTATTACCGGCATTGAAAATTACACCGATGTAAAAATCAGTTACCGCAACCAGTGGACAGGTATTGATGGTGCACCTGTTACTACTTACTTATCTATTCAAGGGCCTGTTGGCAAAAAAGATTACCGAACTTCCGCAACTTCTTTTGATGTGCCGGGAGAAAACCCCCGGGGCCGTTCTTATATGGAAAGCTATACTGCTGCTGAGCCACATCATGGGCTGGGCGGCATTATTGTAAGTGATAAAACCGGTTATCTTAACCGATGGGGAGGTTATGTTACCTATGCGTATCACAAGGGTGTTTCTGCCCGTACAACCTTGTCTGCCGGTTTTATGGCAGGTATTACAGCTGTAAGCCTGGATGCATCAAAAATACAGTGGGGTTCTTTAAATTCCAACGACCCGGCCATTGGCTACAATAGTGGAGAAATATCAAAGCTTAAGCCTGAAATCGGCGCCGGACTTTGGTTGTATTCGGCTGAATATTTTGTGGGTGTTTCTGTTTTAAACATTGTACCAGCCAAGGCAAATTTTGTAAAAGATAATAAATATGGCGGCGATTTTGTTCCGCATTTTTTTACAACGGCCGGGTATAAATTTTTGCTGAACGAGGATATTTCCTTGTTGCCTTCGGTGATGTTGCAGTTTATTAATCCCTATCCCATACAGGTTTATACCAATGCTAAATTGCAATACCAGGATAAGGTTTGGATTGGCAGCGGGTATCGTTTTGGTGATCAGTTGGGAGGCTTTACTGCCATGGCCGGCCTCAATGTTTCCAACACGTTTAACGTTGGTTATTCATACGATGTTTCTACATCTAAACTGGTGAATTACTCCCGCAATACACACGAGATAATTATTGGATTTTTACTGGGGAATAAATATGGTGATACCTGCCCGAGGAATGTTTGGTGAGGGAAAAATAAATACCGGTCTAAAAGAAAAAACTACAACTTCCCCTGCACCACAATTACAATTTCACCTTTTACGGGTTTGGTATTAAAATGATCGTGTACTTCCTGTAGGCTGCCTCTTTTGTTTTCTTCAAATTTTTTGGTGAGTTCACGGCTTACGCTGCATTGCCGGTCGGGGCCAAATTTGTTGATGAAGTCGTTCAACGTTTTTACCAATCGCATAGGACTTTCATAAAAAACCATGGTGCGTTCTTCTTCAGCAACTTTTTTTAAAAAAGTTTGCCTGCCTTTTTTTAAAGGCAGAAAGCCTTCAAAACAAAAGTTGTTCATGGGCAAACCGCTGTTAACGAGGGCTGGTACAAAAGCGGTAGCGCCGGGCAGGCACTCTACTTTTACATCAAACTTAATGCATTCTCTCACCAATAAAAAAGCAGGATCGCTGATGCCTGGTGTGCCTGCATCTGTAAGCAAAGCAATAGTTTTTCCTGCCTGTAATTGCTCTGCCAGGTGCTGTACAATTTTATGTTCGTTGTGCTGGTGATATGGTGAAATGGGTTTGTGAATTTGATAATGGTTTAGTAAAACCGATGAGGTACGGGTATCCTCTGCTAATATTAAATCAACCGATTTTAAAATATCAATAGCCCTGAAAGTGATATCAGCAAGATTGCCAATGGGCGTGGGGACAATGTATAACATGATGTGCAGATTTGCTAATGTGATGACTACTTATGTTGTCGCATTGTGGTAAACTACAAGCGCTAAAAATTTACACATAAGCTAATTATCGTATTAACTGATTGTAATTTCAAACATCTCCATTACCTGATTGGCCAATAATTTTTTGCTGGCTTCTGCTGCTATTTCATAAGCAGCTTGTGAAGATGCAGCTTCAATCTGCAGGGTAATGTTCTTACCAATCCTAACATCCTGTATGGCATTTAATCCCAGGTTTTGAAGACCGCCCATTACCGCTTTTCCCTGTGGATCCAGTAGTTCTTTAAGTGGCATTACTTTTATTTGTGCAGTATAAATCATGTGGTAGTTTTATTTTTGAACGTCAAAGATATAAGAATGTAGGCAAGGAAAATAATTGGTACGGCCAGCCATTTTAAAAATAAAGCTGCCAATATTCCAATGCCCATCAAAATTAATTTCGGGAAATCATCTTTAACGCTAAAGCCCGAAAACTTTAAAGCAATCAACGGTAAATTACTTACCATCAGCCAACTGAGTGTGATAATGAGTCCGTATAAAAACCATTTATTAATCAGTATATCATTGATGAAATTAAAACTGCTGCCATAATGCAGTATTAATGGAAACGATGCAATCAATAAGCCCACTGCTGGTGTTGGTACGCCTTTAAATCCAAAATGCTGGCTAGGATCTAAATTGAACTTTGCTAACCGATAAGCGGATGCTGCTGCAAGAATAAAAGCAGGCAACAACCAGCCAAATGCCACGTCGAGTCCGTTTTCTTCTTTTATAAAACTCAGTCTTAATAACTGGTATAAAATCACCGAAGGACAAACACCAAAACTAACCACATCGGCCAGGGAATCCAGCTGCTTGCCCATTTCTGAACAGGAATTAAAAAATCTTGCAACAAAGCCATCTAAAAAATCAACTACAGCAGCACCAAAAATAAACAGGGAAGCCAAAGCTAATTTTTCGGGCACATTGAAACTGCTTGTAAATTCATCGTTGGTGTAGATGTTGATATTGTCTGTTTGCAATGCCATCACAATGGCAATGCAGCCAAATAACAAATTAAGTAAAGTGAAGAGATTAGGGATTTGTTTTTTCATGTTTTTTTGAATGCCGACCACCGACTACCGACGACTGACGACCGTTGTTTTTTGAATTTAAAAATTGAGTGCCGATTATTGACTACCGACCGCCGACCACCGACCGCCGAAGAACGACTACGGACCGCCGCCGACCGACCACCGAGCACCTTTGTTTGAATATACGTTTTGACTAAATATTACTTTTTAAAGAATTTTTGAAGGCTTGAATTTTTGCTACTTCTTTGTCTAAATCACAGTAAAATTTATTAAAAATAGTTTGGTCAATATAATTTCTTCTGATTGCTAAATATAAACAATTCACTACCTCAAGTGCGGATCTTTGTGCGTATCCTAAAAATTTAATCTGCTCCGGATTTGATTGTCCCGTTGAACCTTCTGCAATATTAAGGGATATAGAATCAGCAGCCCTTTTCATTTGACTTGTAAGAGAAAATATTTCTTCTTTTGGAAAATTTCGTGTTAGATTATGAACATCATCAGCAATCTCTATTGCTTCTTTCCAAATCTCCAGTTTTTCAAATTTAAATGGCATATTTTCTATTTTATGTCTAAATAGATAGCATAAAAAGTTTAGCAATTAAATCGTGTTAAAGTCATTTTCTCACATATGTTTAGAGGGTTTAGTAGTTTAGAGGATCAGCTAAATAACCGCATAGTAAAAACCCTAAAAGAACTTTAAAAAAGATTCCCATCTGTTCTTTAAATGGTCGTCCAAACTATTACATCGGTCGTCAGTGGTCGGTCGTCAGTGGTCGGTCGTCTCTTCCTACTTCCTCATCAGCCCCTCAATTTGCTCCACCGTTATTGGTATATTCTTCATCAGATCCTTGTTGCCAGTTTTGGTAATCCAGAAATTATTTTCAATCCGGATGCCCATTTTTTCTTCCTCAATATAAATGCCCGGCTCAATAGTAAACACCATACCTGCTTTAATCGGTTCTGTTCGTGTACCAATATCATGCACATCTATCCCAAGGTGGTGGGAAATACCATGGTATAAATATTTGCGATAGGCCCTGTTTTCCGGGTCTTCATTTTTTACATCAGATTTTTTTAGCAAACCAATTTTTTGAAAAATACTGCTTGCTTCGGCGCCTACCTTTTCCGTATAATCAATAATGCTGATGCCGGGTTTTAAAATACTTGCTGCAAAATGATGCAGGTGCAGACAGGCATTGTACACCACTTTCTGCCGCTTACTGAATTTACCATTCACCGGTATGGTTCGGGTAAGATCTGCCGCATAATTTCCGTACAAAGCACCAAAATCCATCAGCAACATTTCTCCATCTTTACACTCCTGGTTGTTCTCTACATAATGCAGGGTTCTTGCTCTGTCGCCACTTGCAATGATGCTGCCATAAGCTTCCCCACTGGCCCTTTTAGATAAAAAGGAATGCATAATTTCTGCTTCAATTTCATACTCCATTACACCCGGCTTAATAAATTTCAGCAACCTGCGGAAAGTTAATTCTGTTATATCAATGGCTTTTTGCGTTACCTCAACCTCTAGTGCGGTTTTAATGGCCCGGAGTTCTTTCAAAATTTTTGCGCTGCGTTTGTAATTGTGTAAAGGATAGCGCTCTTTCATTTCTGCTGCATAGCGGTAATCTTTTACCATCAACAGATTTGCCTTGCGGTCGTTTTCGTTGGTATTTAAAAAGATGGTATCCGATAAATGTATCCAGGGTTGTAAAAGTGCATCCAATGTATCGAGCCATATAATTGTTTTGATACCCGAAATTGCGGTTGCCTCCTGTGTCCTTAACAGGTGTCCATTCCATTTTTCTTTCATTTCATTGGGTCTTGTCAGTACCAGCACTTCCCGGTATTTTACATCCGGATTATCCGGAAATAATACCAGCATACTGTCTTCCTGTTCAATACCCGTTAGCCAGAAAAGATCGGAGTTTTGTTTAAAGCGATGGAGGCTGTCGCCATTGGCTGGCAGCTCGTCGTTGCTGTTAAAAATAGCGATTGAATTTTTATCCATCCGTTCAATAAAACGTTTCCTATTTTGGATAAAAATTGCAGGATTTAAGGGGAGGTATTTCATTAATATTTCTTTAGTGCTTGCAATATACAGTTAAAATAGAAAAGCTTGGGTTGAGTGTGAAACAAGGCTAATTATTAATTTGAAATGTTGGGATAGTTTACAGATGTAAGTGTTTGAAATTTTTACATGTTTTTTTAAGTTTAATATATAAGATACAGAAACCTTAGTAGGAAAAATGATTGATAACGACAACCTTATTACCTTATTTTTTTATAAATGCTTCTTAACAGGATCAAGGGTTTTCTGGTAAAATTTGATGAAGGATTCATATTCTTCCGTGAATGTTACTTTGCGATGATGTTCGGACTGATTAAGGATGTATTTGTCCCGCCCAAGGCGGGATCAATTGCTGATTTTGATACCGAAAAAGCAGCAGCTGAATCTTGCCAGGCAAACTGTTCATTACACAGTTTATACTGGTTGATGAATTTTTGGGAGCTTTCAGCAATAATGGAAGCAAGGGTTTCTTCTGATAATTTTGGCGTACGGGATACCAGAAAATGAACATGTTCAGGATTGGCATAGATGGCATACAATCTGGAATCATTATTATTAATCACTCCGGTAATATATTTTTCAATTCTCTCCCGGTTTTTTTCAGGAATAACAGGTAAGCGATGAAAAGTTGAAAAAATGAAATGTGTATATAAATTATTGAATTCGATTTTCATTTTAGCTGAAATAAGGTGATAAGGTTTGGGTATTGGTAATATATAGTTTCTACTAAGGTTTATAAAATACATATGCTTTACGATAGCAAAATCAACGCCCGCATCAGCTGTACTAACTTTGCATTTTTATTTTACAAACTCAAAATTGAGTCAGCCGACATCAATCAAATGTACGATTTTTAAAAGCCGTATATTATAGCCCATCCCACAAGAGAACTACTGTTTTACAATTCTCTCCACAATCGTTTTATTGGTATAAATCAACTTTAATACATAAATTCCACTTGACACTGTTTTTAAGTCTACCGTAATTTGCCGTTCTGCATTTCCTTTGTATTGCTTGCTCCATACTAACTGACCTGCTGCATTAAATACCTGAACAGACTGCAAATCAACGGGTGGTTGTACTGCTGAATGGTGTATAAGAAAATTTGAATTAAAGGGATTGGGATATATTAAATAACCCTGGTTTTTTAAGCGTTGGGGTAAAATTTGTGAACTGATATTAATGTTATCGAGCCACAAATTATTTTGCTTATTGCCTCTTACGGCAAAGTACAGTTGAAAATTATCTGCACCAACGAATGGCGTAAGATAAATCCGTTGCTTTTTCCAATCAGCTTTAATATCAGGTGTAAAAAAGTTGCTGTTTGAATTGTTTGTTGCAATTGTTGTCTGCAAGGCTTCGCCCCATTTTTTCCATACGGATATAAAGGTTCTGCCACAATCTTTAGTAGCCAGTATCTCCAGTGTGTCTACCGGAAAATTTCCTGAGCCGGGATATTGCTGGCCGGCTTTATAAGCCAGATCAAAATCAACAAAAACCGAGTCGAATCTTGTACTGTTTTGTACCAAGGGCGATATAAAATAATCGACAGCAGCATTTGAATTAAGCACATTGGCATTATTAATTACCATCGATGCTGTGCCCGTTTTGGCAGTTATTTCAGAACGTTCAAATGTAGTGCCGCCCGTTACATTTTGTACGCCCCAGTTGGGTCTCGGAAACGCCATATCTTCAAAGCCTTCAAACACTGGCGTTGGGGTGGGGGTTGTACTAAAAATGCTGAACGTTTTTGTAAGGGTATCGTTACCTGTAAACTGGTCCTGCAATCCATTGGGGAAACTTGTAAATATTTTTACTACATGTGTGCCAACTGCTGCAGTTCCTGAAGGAAGGGTGGTAGTTACATTTTCACACTTATCAAGGCTGCCTGTCCAGTTAATATTATTAACTGCACCGCCATCTAACTGGTAATTTAATTGCAGGGTTTTGATGGTATCTGTACCAGCATTGCTAACATTTATTTCGGTAACATATTCGTTGTTACAGATAGCAGGTAAAGGCAGGTTGATGCTGCGGAGTACAGCATTTTGCTGACTGGAAGTATAACCAACAATACTAATTCCATCTAAATAAATATTATTTCCATAGCCGTTGATGGCTTGAAAACCAATCATGATATTATCAGCCTTAATGGAACAGAAATCAGTGAGAGAAAGTGTTTCAGTTCTCCACTGGCCTGCATTGGCCGGTACAAAACTTTGGTTAGTAGTACCGGTAACAGTACTTAATTGTGTGCCGCCTTTTTTATAGGTAGTTGGCAACCAGGTATTGCCGCAATCTGTTGAAATAACAACGGCCAGGGTATCGCTGCCATTGCTGTTTGGCTGATAAGCAACATTAAAGCGAAGCGTTAAGGAGTCTAAAATACCCGCATTTATTTTAGCGGTTCTGTAAATATCTTTTTGTCCGGGTGCGTTGTAACCAAAGCAATTAAGCCAGATGGATGTTGAACCCGGATTGCCTGTCGTTGTATTCAATGCCCAGGTAATATTATTATCCGGGTTTATGATTGCAGCGCCGTTTGCTGGAGGAAAAGGCTGCGTTTCAAAACTTTCTTCATAAGGCAGCGTTTGCTCCGGTACCACGGTAAAGGAAATGCTGATTGTGTCGTTTTCCGGTTTTAAATCAGCCGTGCCATTTGGGTTAATTGTAAATATTTTAATGGTATGCTTGCCGGGTGTTGGAGTAAAATTGGGAGTTAAAGAAATATTGCCGGATTTATCAAATGATCCCACTGCCAGATTGTTGACCGTTGTTAAAGCTCCCAGGGAAATGTCATCCAATAGCATTCCTACCTGTACATTTCTGATTGTATCTTTCCCAAGATTTTGGAGGGTGATTTTTGGCCGTATCGGCAGGGTGCAAATTACCCCTTGTACTGGTTCAATAATCTGGCCAATAGCCACATCAGTTTTAATTAAGGTAGATGCAGGTTTTACCCGGGCCCACCACACGCCATATCTTGACTGATTATCTGAACTGCCGGTTCGTTGGTCGGCATATTCTTGTATAGTCCAAAGCGAACCATCAACAGGATCTAATGCACTGTGACTGTAGTCGCCCCATCTGCTCCTCGGGCCACCAAAATCTTTAAAATAGGTACTTAATCCAACCTTATAAATGTTTTCATCCATGGTAGTATTAACAGGTGTGGCTTTGGTTCTAAAACTATAAGCTGCACTTACCCTCGATCTATTTGTTGAAACAGTATATCCTATTAATACATCTTCGTTTTCGTTTACGGCAATACTTGGAAACCATCTATAACTATTGTTGATTCCTTCCCCGATTCGTCCCCTTTG
>JBBQEA010000151.1:0-12926 GCA_038320245.1 Chitinophagales bacterium
AAATCCTTCCAAAGCTGTTGCCATAGCTGGTAAGTACTTTTTCATTTCCTGCAAACCTATCAATGGTCTTAGTATCAGCTGAGCAGCTTTTTGTTTTAATACTAACGGAGACGAACCAACGCTTTCAAGATAATCATTGGCTTCAGCCGGTTCTATTGCCAGCTTTTGCAGTACAATTTTCAACTGTTCTACCTGTTCTATTTTGGTTCTTACTTTTTCCATACGCTCCTGGCTGGCCAACCCAAGCCGATAGCTTTTTTCTGTAAGCCGAATATCAGCATTATCCTGCCTGAGTAAAGTTCTAAATTCTGCCCGGCTGGTAAACATGCGGTATGGTTCGTCGGTTCCTTTATTAATAAGGTCGTCAATTAATACTCCAATATAAGCTTCACTCCTCTTCAGCACTACAGGTTCCAAATCATTTGCTTTTTGATGTGCATTAATACCCGCCATCAATCCCTGACAGGCAGCTTCTTCGTAACCTGTAGTGCCATTAATTTGGCCAGCAAAAAAGAGGTTATTGATTAGCTTTGTCTCCAGGCTAAACTTCAATTGTGTTGGAGGAAAATAATCGTATTCAATAGCATAGCCCGGTCGGAACATTTTACAGTTTTCAAAACCCGGCACTAACCTAAGTGCTTTAAGCTGAACATCTTCCGGCAACGATGAGGAAAATCCGTTTACGTATATTTCCACCGTATTAAACCCTTCGGGCTCCACAAAAAGCTGGTGCCTGTCTCTTTCGGCAAAACGGTTTATCTTATCTTCTATACTTGGGCAATATCTTGGGCCTGTTCCCTGAATCCTTCCCTGAAACATTGGGCTTTTTTCAAACCCGGTTTTTAAGATATCGTGTACAGCCTGGCTGGTATAGGTAATCCAACAACTCCGCTGCTGGATTGCAGTAATTTTTTTGCTAGCCGCATAACTAAAACCAACAATCTCGTCATCTCCTTTTTGCTCTACCATTTTAGAATAGTCGAGGCTACGTCCGTCAATTCTTGGTGGCGTACCCGTTTTTAACCTGTCGCTTTCAAAACCCAGCGAAACCAATTGTTCTGTGATACCTGTTGCAGCCTTCTCCGCCATTCTTCCGCCTCCTAACTGTTTCTCTCCTATATGAATTATTCCATTTAAAAAAGTGCCATTGGTAAGTACAACTGCCTTTGCTGTTATTTCATGGCCTAAACTTGTAATTATTCCATAAGCCTTGCCATCTTTTATCAGCAACCCATTCACCATGTCCTGGTAAAAATCGACGTTGGGCGTTTGCTCCAGCATTTCTCTCCACTTAGTGGCAAACAACATTCTATCGCTTTGAACTCTCGGACTCCACATTGCAGGGCCTTTACTCCTGTTCAGCATCCTGAATTGAATCATACTTTCATCAGAAACAATACCACTATAACCACCCATGGCATCAATTTCTCTTACTATTTGCCCTTTGGCGATACCGCCCATAGCGGGGTTGCAACTCATTTGGGCAATAGTTTGCATGTTCATGGTAACCAGCAGCACTTTACTACCAAGGTTTGCGGCGGCTGCGGCGGCTTCACAGCCTGCATGACCTGCGCCTACTACTATTATATCGTATTTTGAAAACATTTAGGTTGCAAAGGTAACTTAGTAATATTTGATGGAGGTTTTACTATTATCCGAATTTCTTTAAAATTTCTTTTTGAAGTAAAATATCTTTAAGTGATGTGCCTTGGTTAAACAGGCTCATCTCCCCTGCAGTTAATCCAACTATGGTCTCGATTTTTTCTTTATTTTCTTTAATAAAGATTTCTTGTTTGGGATTATACAAGCTAACAGATGCTTCCATTTGCTGTATTCTATTCACCATTTGTCTGCAAACCTGTAGCCCTGTTTTATTAAACAAGTGGTCAAAGTGATTTTTTATAACCAACAAAGCAGCTTTGTTTGCTTTGTTGGTTTGATCATCCAGTCTTTCTACCCGGATATTAATAAAATTCCAACATAGATAAAGATCTTGTTCTTGTTCAAAATCAAAAAAAGCTACAGGAACTATATGATCAAACTGCCAGGCTGTTCCAAAATTATCCCAGTTTAACCCTTCTGTAAACTGTAATTCTATCCAGTTTCTAAAACCCTGTATATCTAAACCAAAGTAAGAAGCATAGGCAGATGTTTGGTTATTCTGTAAAATATACCTCCGTAAGGCTATTTGCCATTTTCGCTTTTCCTTAAACTTAAAAGCAGAACTGGTTGCTTCCTGATCAGGAACTCGATTATTTTCCTCCATTATACAAAGTTACCACATGTTTCACGGTGAAACCGTGATTCGTGGAACATTTATCTAATAAACAAATCCATGCGGCGTTGGAAAATTATTTTCATTGATTGGTTGAGGATATTCGTAAGCCGCTTCTACATCGAGTCGGTTAGGAGCTGTACTATCAACTAGACTGATTCTGTTGGTACTACCAATTTCGAAGTCCATTTATCCACCCATAACTTTATTAAGACTAACCAAGCTTATTAAAAATCGCTTTCTATACTGTTAAGTAATAAAACTAAGATCAGTTAGGCTTGTTTCAGGTTGAAACTGTGATTCGTGGAACATTTACTTAAAGTAAGACTCAATATATTGATCTTCCATTTGCCTCATGATAATCTTCTGTGCTTTGGTTTTATCCTTAAACCCACAAAGATGTAACACCCCGTGAAAAATTACACGATGTAATTCTACATTAAATGGAACGCCAATATTTTGGGCATTTTCCTTAACTCTGTCAATGCTGATATAAATCTCAGCATTAAGGATGCTATTATCGGAAGAAAGGTCAAAAGTTATGATATCTGTATAGAAGTCGTGGTTAAGAAATTGTCTATTAATTTCTAATAAATAGAAATCAGAACAGAATATGTAAGAAAGGTATTCCAATTCTCTTTTACCTTCCTTATGTAATAGTGCAGTTAAGAATACTTTTAAACTATTGCGGTTCTTAAGTATTACCCTTTTATCAGCATTAAAAAAATGAACATATTGCATAAAACTAAAAGTAACTCCCTTTAAAAAAAGAATGGGCCATTTGAACGTTAAAGAATGATAAAGCTACAAAACATACATGCATAAATAGGTAAAAATGCTTTTCAGGAATAAATATATTACACCAAACAATACCAATAGTATAATAAGCAACATAAATTTGCACACGCTAAATGAAGTAAATGGATAAAAGATTGTCAGAGATAGCAGCTGGGGTACCGGTTATTATTAAATCATTTGAAAAGGATGATATTTTTCTAAAACTAATGGAAATGGGTTGTGTGCCAGGGGAAACAATTAAAATTGATCATGTGGCTCCACTAGGTGATCCGATTTCTATAGTTGTTGCTGGATACCACTTAAGTCTTCGAATTAATGAAGCAGAGATGATTTGGGTTGAAGAAATTTAATTTATTGATTATTAAATATTTATGAAAATAGGATTGTATTTCGGCTCATTTAATCCTGTACATATAGGACACCTAATAATTGCCAATCATTTAGTTACTAATACTGACCTACAACAAGTCTGGCTAGTAGTATCTCCTCAAAATCCTTTAAAACCTTCTGCTTCTTTATTAAACGAATACCATCGATTGCATCTTGCAAGAATTGCAATAGAAGGAGAAAAAAACCTGAAAGTATCTAACGTTGAGTTTAACCTACCAAAGCCTTCTTATACTATTGACACTCTTATATACTTAGAAGAAAAATATCCTGAACATCAATTTGCCATAATTATGGGTAGCGATAGTTTACTAAACATTAGTAAATGGAAAAACTATCAGGCACTGCTAAAAAACTATTCTATTTACATATACAAAAGACCCGGGTTTACTATTGATGAAACCAATATAACTAACCTCCATATACTAGATGCACCATTGCTTGAAATATCAAGTACGCAGATTCGTAAGTTAATTAAGGAACATAAGTCGATAAGATACCTTGTACCTGATATGGTTTTAGAGGAAATTGAAAAGTATGGATATTACAAATAATCCTCAGGAAATTAATCCAATCAACAAACAAAAAATCACAATAATTGGCGGAGGTACCTTCGTGAATCGTAAAATAAGAAAGGTTATTAAAATTATCAGAATATTTATTAAACTGGTGGTAGTGAAGGAAGTAATGCTAATATCTTTAAGTAAAAATAACGTAGCAGCCCACATAAAACCAACAACAACAGCATTAATACCCTCAAGTGCTCTATAAACAACAACATATTTTTTAAGGTACTGCCATACCGGAAAGAAAAAGAGCACTAATAAGGCGCTTGGAAGAAATATTGCCACGGTTCCTATAACACAACCTAAAATTTGGTAGGTTATTCCCATATCCTTTAAAGCAATTCCACCAGTATAAGAGGCAATAGAAAAAACAGGTCCGGGAATAGCTCTAACAATACCTGCACCAGTTAATAACTCGTCTCGCCTTATTTTAATAATATTAGATTTGTTTGCGCTAAATTTATTTGCGGTCGGCCTTGCAACATATTGATCTAACATCATAGGAATTAAAACATCTCCTCCCCCAAAAACAATACTTCCAAAGCGATAAAAGTTTTCAAATAAGTTAAATGCTTTCCTGTTTTGCCATTCTTGTTTCCGGGCACTTTCGCTCAAATAACCTGCAACAATAAAAATCAATACAAAAAAAGTGATGTTTCGCCAGCGTATTTCTCTTGGTTTTATTCTTTCCTGGTCCGGAATGCGCTTGTTACTGAAATTAGTAGCTACACCACCAAGAACAATAAACGCTGGAAAAACCCAGGGCGTTTTAAATAAAAAATAAGTTGCTATCATCGATAGCAACATTATTACATGTGTAATTAAATTATTTACCGAAACCTTGAAAGACTTTACGGCCGCATATAAAAGAAACCCAATAGCCATTTCTGGTATGAACTTGAAAATATTGCTTTGTACATTAAATTTTCCAACATAATTAATAAGAAATGAAAAAGCTCCCATTAATGTACAGGCAGGTAATATCCAGATTAACAACGTAGCTATTGCTAAGGGTGCGCCACCTCTTTTATACCCAATTAAAGTAATAGTTTGAGTAGAAGAAGCACCTGGAAGCATTTGACAAAATGAAGTATATTCCATCAATTCTTCCCTGGTAATATCCCTTCTTTTGTCAACAAAGGTTTTCATCATCATACCAAAATGGCCCTGAGGTCCGCCAAATGCAGTGATGCTATAGGTAAATACAGCTTTTAAAAAAGGTATATGACGAATAAAATTCAATATAAATCCATATCAATTTAAAGTGCTTTTTGAAATTCCAACTACTAAAATGGAATTATAGATACTTATTTTTTTAAACCAATTTCTCTTAAACGTTCATCAAGGTATTCACCGGCAGTAGTGTCATCATAAACTTTTGGATGATGTTGATCTATACAACTATCAATGCATTGTAAACTCATAGAAGACTGAGGATGCAGGAAAAACGGGATTGAAAAACGGGATGTATGCCACAATTCCCTTGCTGGGTTAACAACCCGGTGAGTGGTACTCCGTAATTTATTATTAGTAAAACGCTGCAACATATCACCAACATTCACCACAATTTGCTCGGGTAAAGAGGTAACACCAACCCATTCATCTTGTTTAGTAAGTATTTGTAAACCATCCGCAGATGCACCAACAAGTAATGTTATAAGATTTATATCCTCATGCTGTTCTGCTCTTATAGCGCTTTTTGGCTCACTTGTAATAGGTGGATAATGTATAGCCCGTAAAATAGAATTACCATTAAAAACAAATTTGTCAAAGTAGTGTTCTTCTAACCCAAGATACAATGCTATGGCTTGCAACAGCGCTGTGCCGGATTTTTCAAAAGCACGATAAGCGGCTTGAAATGTTTCATTAAATGCTGAAACTTCATTAACAGTAACATTAGCCGGATAATGCTCTTCGATAAAATTTTCTCTTGGTGTTTGTCCGTATTGAAAAAATTCCTTTAAATCTGGCGCTTCGCTTCCCTTAGCGTGTTCTTTACCAAAACTTGTATAACCCCGTTGGCCGGCAAGTTCAGGAATTTCATATGATTTTTTTTGTACGGATGGTAAAGAAAAAAAAGCTTGCGAATACTTATATAAATCTGCTATAAGTTCATCCGAAACGCCATGATTTTTTACTGCAACAAAACCCACCTCTTCATAAGCAAGGCCTAATGCCTCTACAAATGCAGCCTTTTTTATAGAATCACCACTTAAAAAATCAGACAGATCAACTGAAGGAATTGCCATAAAATATTAGTTTTAGTTGTAGGAAGTTAAATTTACAATACTATTGTTATTAATTAAAGGTAAACGTTATTTTAAAAGTTATAAACATGCAAATGAAATTTTGTTTAATTCATGCCATTAAATATCCATTCTTAAAAATTAAAAAAAATTATGGTTTAGTAATATTTATAGTATATACTTTAACGTTAGTAAATACCGGCTGTTCACCTAAAAATAAAATTACAGCTCAAAATTACCATTTCAATGGTACAGATAAAATACCGGACTACAGCAACCTGCAATATTGGGCAGCTCATCCATGGAAATGGGATCCATCTGATAGTATACCACAACCTATTAGAAATCACCAAATGATTGATACAAGTGTTGATGCATTTTTTATTCATCCAACAACACTGGTGGATAATGCAGATGAAAGATGGAATGCAGTAATTGATGACTCTTTATTAAATGGAAAAACGGATTATACAACAATTTTATACCAGGCCAGCGTATTAAATGCAAGTTGCAGAGTGTTTTCTCCAAGATACAGACAAGCTCATTTACGAGCTTTTTATACTGATGATAAACAAACAGCAGCCAAAGCTTTTGAAATAGCTTACAGTGATATCAAAAAAGCCTTTGAATACTATCTGGAAAATCTAAACAATGATCGTCCAATAATTATTGCTTCACATAGTCAGGGAACCATACATGCGGAAAGACTACTGAAAGAATTTTTTGACGTTAAACCTTTGCAAAAAAGATTGGTATGTGCATATTTAATCGGCATGCCGGTACCCGATACTTATTTCACAAAAATTCCACCTTGTAAGGATTCAATAGCGACAGGCTGCTTTGTAAGCTGGCGAACTTTTAAAACAGGCTATGTAGATACTGGCTACATAAGCAGAGAAAAGTTTAAAAGCATTGTGATTAATCCTTTAAGCTGGACAATGGACAGTAATTATGTACCCAACAAATTTAATACAGGTGGGTTATTGAAAAAATTTAATAAAATAAAGGTGGGTTTAGTTGATGCCCAAATACACGGAAATATATTATGGACCTGTAAACCAAAATTCTTTGGAAATATATTTTTTAACCAAAATAACTACCACATTGGCGACATCAATCTCTTCTATACCAATATCAGGCAGAACGTAAATACCAGGATCAGGCAATTTAAGAAACAGTAAGGAAATAAGTTATGGTTTTAGACAAAATATATTAAAGACCATATTGTTTACTTATTTGTAACATTCTCTCTATCGGTTTGGCGGCAGCTATTCTGAGGTTTTCATCCATTAATATTTCAGGTTGTTCATATTCCATACACAGATATAATTTCTCCAATGTATTCAACTTCATATGTGGGCAGTCGTTACAGGCGCAACTATTATTTGGTGGTGCAGGTATAAAAGTTTTTAAAGGACTACTTATTTGCATCTGGTGAAGTATCCCGGTTTCAGTAGCAACAATAAATTCATTTGCATCCGATTGTTGAGAAAATTTCAATAACCCTGTTGTACTTCCTATATAATCCGCCACAGCCAATACTGCCTCTTCACATTCGGGATGCGCAATAACCAATGCTTTTGGATGTCGTACTTTAAGTTTTGTAATTTTCTCCAGACTAAAAATTTCATGCACCATACAGGAACCATTCCATAAAATCATATTTCTTCCGGTTACTTTATTTAGATAAGCGCCTAAATTCTTATCGGGGGCAAATATTATTTGTTGCTCCTTTGGTAAACTTTCAATAATTTTTTGCGCATTGCTACTGGTGCAAATAATATCACTCAATGCCTTCATACCAGCAGAACAATTTACATAAGTAATTACTAAATGATTTGGATACTTATCTCTGAAAATTTTAAAAAGAGCCGGCGGCGCACTATCGCTTAAAGAACAACCAGCATTTAGATCTGGCAATAAAACCTTTTTAGAGGGATTTAAAATCTTAGCCGTCTCTGCCATAAAATGAACACCTGCAAAAACAATAATAGACGCATCGGTTTTTTCTGCCTGCTGCGCAAGCCCCAGACTATCACCTATAAAATCGGCGACGTCCTGTATATCAGGCTCCTGGTAATAATGCGCCAGTATAATAGCATTCTTTTCTTTCTTGAGTCTTTCTATTTCGGCAAACAAATCAAGCGTTGGATCTATAGTTACATCCAGAAATCCTTTTTTATTAATTGTTGATTTTGCAATGTTAATATCTATCATAATAGTTTTTAATAATTTTTTTATTTAAGATAAGCTACTATTACTAGGGCTGTGGATATGTGGAAACATATTTTATTTATTACTTGTAAAATTAAAATTACCGACTTATTAACCATCATCCACAAGAAATTAACATTTAAATTTTAAAGAAGTTTTACTTTATAAACCCTGATGTTGCTAACTACCATATTCTCAATTAATATTATTAACAACGGTTAATAAAAAAGTATGAGGAAAATAAAATCATCAATTTCATTAAACAGGCTGTGGATTCAACCATGGTTATAATCCTGTTCAGCAACAAAAACCACCACTTCAATATTTTGTTGGCAAGTTTATATCCAACTATCCCCTGTTTAAAATCTTTAAATACGTCCTTATACACATTATTATTCTGTTATCAACAGCCTATGTTAATATAAAAAAATAACCTGGCTTTATTCCTGACAATTTTAATTACAACAGCTTATTTACCACACAGAATTTAATAATTGGTAAGATAAAGTGTATACATATATTTATATGCAGAGCTACAAAATTTAATTGATTATGGAACGTTATTGAAGCCGGTAATTAATACAACGCTTATTCAACCTGATTTATAGCTAATATACCACAGGTTTTTTTTGATTTTTGATTTAGATTTTTACCCTATTTTTGCCGTCCATTTTAATTAAATAACAAATGCAGATAATTCAGAACATTCGTGAAAAAGGTACGGCCATCGTTATTGGAGTAATTGCCCTCAGCTTAATTGGTTTTATTTTGATGGATGCAAATTTAGGGAGTAGCCGAAATTCAGCATCAGGTAACAACACTATTGGTAAAATTAATGGTGTAGCAATCGATTCAAAAGAATATTCCGAAAAGGTAAAACTAATTGAAGACCAATACGGCGGTCGTGTAAGTGGTGCTCAAACCAATATGATTCGTCAAAATGCCTGGGACCAGTTGGTTGCCGAAAAAGTGTTGATGGCAGAATTCGAAAAACTTGGTCTTAGTTTTTCTCCTAAAGAATTAAGCACTATTATGTTTAGTGAAGATGCTCCACAATCATTAAAACAGGCATTTACCGATAAAACCACCGGACAATACGATATTTCCAAAGTACAGCAGTGGTGGCAGACAGCGAAAAAATCCAAAGGCGAACAAAGAGATGCAGTAGAATCACAAGTTGTTGAGCCAATTAAAATACAATCTCTGTACACAAAATACAGCAGCCTAATTGCAGCAGCAGGATATTATCCTACCTGGATGAAAGAAAAAGAGAGAGCCGAAAATAAAGCATTTGCCAATATCTCATACGTTGCTGTTCCATATTCAGTAATTAATGACAGTACAGTAAAAGTAAGTGACCAGGAAATAACAGACTTTCTTGCTAAGCATAAATCGCAATACAAACAGGAAGGTGGAAGACAAATATCTTATATTTCTTTCAGCGCAAATCCTACTGGTGCAGATACTATAAGAACGATTGAATCTGTAATATCACTAAAAACTACTTTTGCTGCAGATACAAATGCTGCTGGCTTTTTAGCAAGAAATATGAGCAATAAGGATTATAAAGATGTTTATACTGTAAAATCAAAATTACCAGCTGCTGAAAAAGATTCATTGGCGGCATTAAAAACCAATGAAGTTTATGGCCCTTATTTAGATGGGAAAAATTTTGTTATTGCAAAGATGATTGCAAGTAGGCAATTACCGGATAGTGTAAAATGCAGACACATATTAATTGGTACTAAAGATCCTCAAACGGGGCAGATAACTTTATCTGATAGTATTGCTAAAAAAAGAATTGACAGTATTGAAGTAGCAATTAAAGGCGGAGAAGATTTTAATAAATTGGTATTGCAATACAGCGATGACGAGGGTAGCAAACAAAAAAAGGGTGAATATGATTTTTCATCAGATCAATCTTTGGCGAAAGAATTTTATGAAACAATATTTTATGGTAATACCGGAGATAAAAAAGTAGTTCATACAGATTTTGGATGGCATTATATAGAAGTATTAAACCAAAAGAATTTTGAACCGGCTTTTAAAATAGCTTATTTGTCTAAAGAAATAATAGCCAGCGACGAAACAGTAAATACTGCCAGTACAAAAGCAAATAAATTATCCGGAGAAGCAAGGGATGCAAAAGCAGTAGATGCTTATTTAGCAAAAAATCCAGGCTTACAAAAAATTGACGTACCGACAATAATAAAAGAGAACGATTATCAATTGGGTGCTTTAAGAGATGCAAGGCAATTAATTCGTTGGGCATTCGGTGCTAAAGAAGGTGAAGTGAGCGAACCATTTAGTATTGATGATCAATTTGTGGTTGCAGTAGTAGATAAAATTCAACCAGAAGGTTTACCAGATGTAAAGACAATCAGACCGCAGGTTGAATACCTTGTTAAGAATGAAAAAAAAGCAGCACAAATAAAAACTAAGTTAACAGCCACTCCTACATTAGAATCGGCTGCAGCAGCATACCAACTGCAGGTTGGCACAGCAGGTGCAGATTCGTCTATTACTTTTAGTGCTCAAATAATAAATGGCATTGGACAAGAGCCAAAAGTAATTGGTGCAGCATTCAATAAAACGTATCAAACTAAAGTTTCTGAACCAATTACCGGAAACAACGGTGTGTATTTAATAAAAGTAAATAGCATTGGAAATAAACCGGCAGATTCTGCAGAGGAACTTGCCAAACAAGCCACTGATAGAATGAAGTCATTATCGCAACAAATAAATTCAGGTTGGTTTGAGTCGCTGAAAAAACTAGCAACTATCAAAGACGACAGAAGTAAAACATTCTAATTTTTTGTTCTAACATTATTTTAAGCCCCGGACTAAACCGGGGCTTTTCTATTACCCTGTTAATTTTAGCCCTAAAAAATAGCCTATCTGAGGTTAAATATTTCAGTATTCGAAAGCCTAAGCATACGCTGCCTCTACGGAATACCTAATTTTGCAGTATGAGTGAAACAATAATTAATAAGGTAAGCGACAGCGCCCTGTTTACCCTTAATCTTGAGGATTATTATCCTACAGAAGAAATAGCAATATTCGACTTGAAGGATTATTTATTTATGGGGCTTATTTTAAAAGAAAAGGATTTTAGGGAAGCATTAAAAAATCTGGATACCTTATTATACAAGAATAAAATTGTAGCTGTTACCTGCAGTGCCGATGCCATTATACCTATCTGGGCTTATATGTTGGTAGCAAGTTATCTGCAGCCAAACGCAAAAGAATTATTTTTTGGTAATGAAGAACAAACAAAAAATAACCAACTGATAAAAAATATAAAGGCCTTGCCGTTAGCCGATTTTATTGATAAAAGGGTTGTTATAAAAGGTTGTGGCGAATTACCAATTGGCGAAGCCGCTTATATGGAAGCCACCAAATTGTTAAGGCCGGTAGCTAAAAGTATAATGTACGGTGAACCATGCAGTACAGTACCCATTTACAAAAAGAAATAATCAGCATTTTTTTTTATCTTCACTCACACCATATTTCCATCCAATTTTATAGTGAATGATTGACGCATTTTTGAAAGGTTTTGCCATCAGCCTATTACTGGTATTTTCTGTAGGGCCAGTAGTATTTACAATCATAAAGCAAAGTATCAACAATGGGCGGGCCGGTGGTTTTAGTTTTGTGGCCGGTGTTTGGCTCAGCGATTTTTTCTGGGTAATACTCAGCAATGTGTTTTCTGAACTGGTAAATCAAATGTTGCACTTTAAAAAAGAGATTGGTTTTGCCGGAAGTTTGTTTTTACTGGCGCTCGGTATTTATTACCTGTTCTTTAAAAAAATTCACCTAAAGGAAGATGAGGAAAAGATAAAGATTACTACAAGTAAACATGCTCAACTGGTCCTATCTGGTTTTGTGTTAAACTCTGTAAATCCCGCCGTGATGGCGTTTTGGCTTACTACAGCTACCGCTATTGCCGCTTCTCATAATTTAAAAGAGCGCATAATAATTTTTGCCACCTGTCTTATTATCAATACCAGTGTAGATGTATTTAAGGTACTGTTGGCCGGTAAAATCCGTAAAAGACTCAACGAGAAAAACATGTCATTGATTAATAAAATTTCGGGCTTAATATTACTTGCTTTTGCTGCAGCTTTAATTTTTGGATTATTTTATACCAAGGCTAAATAGGCCTTTTTCAAATTTATAAATGAAAAAATTGCTGACAATACCTTTTTGCATTTTCACTTACCTAACATTTGCCCAGGCATCGGATTTTATTTTAGTGAAGAAAAGAGATATAACAATCGGCACTTATTTTTCAGGTGGCAATATCTCTTTTACTACCAATACCGGAGCATATATTGAAGCAAATATTTTACGGATAAAAAGAGACACACTTTTTTTAAAAGAATATATGGTACGACCAGTAATGACGCAATTAGGTGTTTATATTTTAGACACCTTAGG
>JBBQEA010000152.1:0-12868 GCA_038320245.1 Chitinophagales bacterium
AAAACTTATCAGCGCTTTATTTTTGCCGCCTACACCTTCACTAATCCCTTCAGCCATTGCCCTCCATATTGCTAAATGTGTTTCGTTTTCAGGATTACGATCGCCGCCTAAAATCCAGATAATATTTTTTTTGTCTTTATATCGGTTACCTAACCATTGCCCATAAATCTTTGCGTTTTCCGGTGTAAATATTTCAGGCCCTTTTCCCCAGCCTCCTTTGTAAACTTTATCGCCCCAGGTAGGTAAAAATGCTATGGAGATATTATATTCAGCCGCTTTATCAATAATATAATCCACGTGCTTGAAATAGGCTTCGTTCGGTTGTTTGGGGTCATCAAAATTTAAAGGTAAATCTCCGTTGGGGTTAGGCACATGCAGCCCATCAAATTCCGCCAATGCTACTGCCTGTATAACGGTGAAACCTTGTTCTGCCCTTCGTTTCAGGTAGTAATCTGCCTGCTCTTTGTTTAACCGGTGAAAGAGCTCCCATCCGGTATCTCCCAACCAAAAAAAAGGTTTACCGTCCTTGAGGATATACCGGTTATTTGCGCTAACAGTAAATTGAGCGTAAGAACTCAACAATAAAATTTGCAGA
Organism: Chitinophagales bacterium; assembly: GCA_038320245.1. Taxonomy (GTDB): domain Bacteria; phylum Bacteroidota; class Bacteroidia; order Chitinophagales; family Chitinophagaceae; genus Ferruginibacter. The sequence goes on from JBBQEA010000152.1 coordinate 596, forward strand.
AAGAAAAACAGGAAATATTTTTTCATAACAAGAAAGATTTCGTTTTTTTATTATTGATGATATCCATTTTTAATATCACTACAAAATAATTACCTGGCTGTAATATCTTTCACCTGTTCTTTAATATCTTCCATCTCAAATATTTTTTGCCAGCCATCTCTAAATAAAATTGGTTTAGCCCGTTTACTTATTTTATAAGCTGCATCACTAAAAGTGCCGTTAACTTCTTTAAACAATACAGCCATTTGTATGCGCAAATGCCCTAGTACAAAATCCCGGGCAGCATCTGCCGGCACTCCTTTTGAAACAATAATATCAAAACCTTCTTTCACTACTTCCATACAGGTTTGTGCAAGGGTTTCTACCATGGCGGGTTCCAATGTTGCCATTTGTTCCAGCGTAATACGATAGGTTTTATCAACAGGCATATACATATCCTGCGACACTTTTTCGCCTAATGTATAATGGGCTTCGGTACCATGCATTAACGCAACAACAATACTTTGTTTGGCCGAGATACCACCGTAAAAATCACGGAAAGCCGCTTCTGTAGGTTCCCAATTAAAAACGGAGGGATGACAAGGGTGGGCAATTACATACCCCAAGTCATCCCTGTGAAAAATAACCCCGTCAATAGGAGCCGCAGGGTCAAGCGTAAGCACCAATGCCCCGGGCTTCATCATAGGAATAATCTGTTCGCTTATTTTACCAATTGCCACATCTGGCAAGGCAAGTATAACTACATCGCTTTTTGCGATTGCTTCATCTTGATGCGTAACACTAACGCTGCGTTGTGCCAGGTTTGCAATACCCTGCTCACTCACTTCTAAATATTTTACATCGTAGTGGGTATGGGTTAAAAAATTATCTGTAAGCCGAACGCCCATTTTGCCGCCTGCTCCTACCAATGAAATTGTAGTCATGTTATTTATTTTTTATGTTTAATTTTTTGTACCATGCTTTTGAACTGCTATTTAACATCGTTACGTCCCACGCTTGTACTTTCTGATTCTATATTCAACTATCTCCCCAAAACGGCAATACTTGTAAGTAATGAATACTTTTTTCAGCCCAGAGTTTTTCCTTTATAATTGTGTCAGCATTTTCTTTTTCAGGCGACACCCATTGCTCCAAAATGCAAGTGTGGCAAATATTGCAGGCTTTTATTTTTTTAAGCAATGAAGAAATATTCAGCATGCCTGCGCCTGCTATACGACCGTCAACAACGAAACCCTGCTTATGCGGCAATCTTACAATACCAAAATCTTTTATGTGGAGATTTACGGTATATGGAAGCAATGTTTCTAGAATTGTTTCTACACTTTCACCTGCCCCCAACGAGTTAACCGTGTCTAAACAAATTCCAACATTCGGTTTGTTAACTGATTTAATTATTGCTGTATATTCAGTTGCTTTAAGCCTGTCATGATTTTCTAAAGCCAATGTTATATCGTACTTGTCAAGCAAATCAGCTTCATTTTTGATAACGCTTATCACTTCTTCAATGGTAGGTTGATAATGATTGTCGTCAGTAATAAATCGTAAAATTTTAGCATTAAATCTTTTACACAACAAAATATATTGATGCAAATGCTGCGTTGTTAACCCCTTTGCGCCAGGCTCAATGGTAATATCATTTTTTTGCAATGCCTTTTCAAAAATCTGCAACCTTTCTTCGTTGAATGTATGTAAAGGCAGGTTATCGCCAATTTGAATGAGGTTAACACCAAACTCATTTGCTTTTTCAATTAAATCAATTTCACTCATGCCATGTTCTACATTCCAGCCATACGTATATGAACTTATACCTAACTGCATGGTTACAGAGTTTTTCTTTTTATAAACATGGAATCATTGGCAACTTTTTCTAATTTTTTTCCTGAAATTAATTCTCCTGCTATTTTGCCCATCTTAGCAAAGTCAGTACTAATTACAGTTACACCGCCAAGCAGTATTTCTTTCAATGGCGTATCATCATAACTTATCAAGCCTATATCTTTACCGGGTTTCCATTTCTTTTTATCACAATACTTAATAAACCGAATCAAATCTGTGTCGTTAAAAATCAGGTAGGCTTCGCCTTTGGTCAAAGATTCTTCTTTCAGGTTATCCATCACATCTTCTGCAATGCCATTCGTAGTACAAAACTTTTTATACCCTTTGATTATTGCAGCAGGTACATATTGCAAATGTTCATACCCTGCTATAAGATGGAGTTTGCTGTAATTTTTAATTAAATGCAGCCCTGCTACCAGGCCTTTGTAAATATCATTTTCGAAATCCTGGAATATGGATGCATATTCATTTTTTAGTTTGGGTACATCTTTGTCCAACAGCAGCAGTTTATCTCTTGGAATTGCATTTACAACAGCCGATACATCCGTATCAAAATGCGGCATGATAACATAGAAGTTATAGCTGCCGAGATTGTCATTTATTAACTGAGCAAATTGCTTTACATTATAATGATGAAAAAAAATACTGAATTTCGTGTCTGCCGGTAATGCCGCTTTCAACGCATTGTACAGAACTTCTTTATAAGCGTTAAATGTATCAAACAGCACAAAAATATTAAGGCTAATTTTTGCCTGCGTTTTGGTAACATAGAAACCCTTTCCATGCTGTGCAATGATAATCCCAAGTTCCCTTAGGTGGCTGTATGCCTTTGCTACCGTTTCTTTTGCAATATTGTTAGCTGTCGCAAATTCATTGATGGAGGGCAGTTGCTGCCCTTTTGCAAAAGAGCCGTTTTCAATTCCGCTGATAACAGATTGCACTAGCTGCCTGTATTTCGGTTGGCTTGATTTACTATTTATGACAGCAATTTTTTTCATTCAGCAAAAACGATTTATAACAGCAAACCAAAATATTTTTTTTATATCAAAATAAATTTTAGTTTAGTACTCAATTTAGTAGAGTACAGTACAGTTCAAAACTAAACCTAATTTTTAAAATACCAAATTTTTTTGTGCAGCAATTAAAAAAAATCCGGATAGGTATCATCGGTTGCGGCTTCTGGGCACGTTATCAAATACCAGCATGGCTGGAACTGGATGGAGTTGAAATTGTGGCACTGTATAACAGAACGGTTTCAAAAACTGCAGATCTGGCAACCAGCTATAACATTCCATCCTGTTATGGTGATGCCGAAACAATGTTTCTAAATGAAAAACTGGATGTAGTGGATATAATAACCGATGTTGATACACATGCACAGTTTACTGAAATGGCAGCCAGGCATGGTGTTGCAGTAATATGCCAAAAGCCAATGGCACCAAACTACCCTATGGCGAAACAAATGATGGATACAGTCACAAAATCTGGTGTTCCATTTTACATTCATGAAAATTTCCGTTGGCAGGCACCCATCCGGAAAGTGAAAGCACATATTGAAAGCGGTACTATCGGCAAGCTCTTTAAGGCAAACGTAAAATTCTGCTCTGCATTTCCCGTATTTGATAACCAGCCTTTCCTTGCTACACTGGAACAATTTATAATAACTGATATTGGCAGCCATATTTTGGATATATGCCGCTTCTTGTTTGGTGAAGCTGTTTCATTGTACTGCCAAACCGCATCCGTAAATCCCACAATAAAGGGAGAAGATGTTGCCAATGTGTTTATGAAAATGAACAGCGGTTTACATTGTTATGCCGAGATGAGTTATGCATCTGTGTTAGAAAAAGAAAATTTCCCCCAAACTTTGGTGCTGGTTGAAGGTGAGAAAGGCTCCATACATCTTACAAGCGGTTTTGAAATAAAAGTCACCACAAGCAATGGTACAAACAGTTCAATTGCAAAGCCAGTAATGTATCATTGGCTTGATCCTGCTTATGCTGTGGTGCATAGCAGTATTGTTGATTGTAACCGAAATATTTTGCAATCATTGAAGGGAAAAGGAAATGCGGAAACAACAGCGGCTGATAATTTTGAAACAGTTAAATTGGTTTGGGCAGCTTATTCATCAGCAAATGAAAACAAAGTGATCAATTTAAATAAATTTGATGGCGATTAATACTGGTTGCATTTTAATATGTCGCTACCGTTTTCGGTTGGTGGGGACACCGGGGTTTGTGTCCCCACCAACCACTTGGCGAATTAAACCATTTTTTAGATATATAATACAAATCCTAAAATAAATTGGAACAATTGCTATGCTGCTTCAACTAAAAAATATAAGTAAAACATTTACCGGTGTTAAAGCATTGGACAATGTTTCATTTACGGTTAAAGCCAGAGAAGTACATGCTGTTTGTGGTGAAAATGGTGCAGGTAAAAGTACTTTGATGAATATTATTACGGGCACGCTGCAACCTGATGAAGGTGGAAAAATTGTATTGAACAATGAAGAAGTTTTGTTGAGCAGTTTTAAAGATGCAAAAGAAAAAGGCATTGCCATTGTACACCAGGAACGCAGCCTGGTAGAGACGATGAGCATTGCAGAAAATATTTTTTTTAATTCACACCCACTTACAAAAAATGGATTTATTGATTATGAACTTTTGTACAGTCAGTCAACAGAACTTCTGAACAAATTGAAAATGCAGCATCTTTCTCCAAGGGCATTGGTGAAAACATTATCACCTGCAGAAGCACAGATGATTGAAATTGCCAAAGCCCTTTCATTAAAACCTTCCCTTTTAATTTTAGATGAACCCACTGCATCAATCACTGAAAAGGAAACGGCTATATTGTTTTCGATAATCAGGGAAATAAGAAAGCAGGGAGTTGGTATTATCTATATCTCTCACAGGCTGAAAGAAATTTTTGAAATTGCTGATTGTGTCACCGTTTTAAAAGATGGCAAATGGCAAGATACTTTGCCAGTTGCAGCTGTTAGTCCTGGTAAACTAGTAACACTGATGGTGGGCCGTGAACTACATCAATTACAATACAGCAACCATACCCGTAAAGAAAATTTGTTAACAGTAAAAAGTATCAGCGGCAGGCGTTTCAGCAATGTAAGTTTCGAAATACAAAAAGGAGAAATTGTTGCATTAGCAGGATTAGTAGGGGCTGGACGAACAGAAATAGCCAAAACAATTTTTGGTGCATTGCCTTTGCTCGGCGGAGAAATTTTATTAAACAATAAAAAAATAAATTGTAAACACCCTGCCGAAGCGATTGCCAATGGCATTGCTTACTTAGCAGAGGAAAGAAAACAACAAAGCATTTTCCCCGAAATGAATATTGTTGAAAATATTATGGCAGCAAAATTTGCAGGTTCAGGTTTTCAAAAATTTATTACAAGCAAAGTAGCATTCAGCACTGCAGAAAAATATAAAAAAGAATTACATATCACAACACCATCGCTGCAAAAAAAAATGAAGCAGTTAAGTGGTGGCAACCAGCAAAAAGTGGTAATTGCAAGATGGCTGAATACAAACCCAGTACTGCTGATAGTTGACGAGCCAACACATGGCGTGGATGTGGGCGCCAAGTTTGAAATATATCAACTGCTGCAGCAGCTTGCGGCAAAAGGCACAGGCATATTGCTTATATCCAGTGAGCTTCCTGAAGTTTTGGCACTTGCGAACAGGGTTGTTGTTATTGCAGCAGGTGTAAAAGCGGGTGAATTAAAAAATGACGGGGCAACAGAAGAAAAAATACTTTCCTTAATAGCTGGCATCAATAATTAACTGATACATTATGCAAAGAATTACATCACTGTTAAAAGAAAGAACCTATACTTTGTTGTTGCTGATTATTATTGTTTGTATTGGCGCTTCAATTGCATTTCCTGAACAGTTCCCCACATTTCAAAACCTGCAACAGGTATTGCTGAATGTATCAATCGAAACAATTGTTGCAGTTGGCATGATGATACTGATGATTAGTGGGGTGTTCGATTTATCAGTCGGTTCTGTTGCTGCATTAAGTGGTGCATTAACTGCGTACCTTATCATGAATGTGGGCATGCCTGTTGCAATTGCATTACTTTGTGGTATTGCCATTTCAATTACTGCAGGTTTATTCAACGGTTATTTTATTTCACGCATTGGCATCAATCCACTGATACAAACATTGGCAAGCATGGGCATGCTGCGTGGCCTTGCCTTAATGATAGCAGGGGCTGGTATCCAAAATTTACCTTACAATTTTATTTATATTGGCCAAAGTAAAATGCTGGGTGTACAGTCGCCCATTTGGTGGATGATGATAGTAGTTATTCTTTTTCACTATCTCACCACCTACACAACTTTTTTTAGACGATACTATTATATCGGCGGTAATGAACGTGCTGCAGAACTTTCCGGCATCCATGTAAAAAACATGAAATTGTACAGCTTTATTTTATCAGCCTTACTGGCTGGTATTGCAGGTATTTTGCTAACATCCAGACTGGGTGCGGCTATCAGCAGCATGGGCAACGGTATGGAACTAAGAGTCATAACAGCTGTTATTTTAGGAGGCGCAAGCCTGCAAGGTGGGCAGGGGAAAATTTCCGGGGCTTTATTGGGCACTGTTTTTATCGGAATTGTATCCAACGTTATGGTGCTGAGCAGGGTATCCGGGTATTGGCAGGAAATTATCTTAGGCGTGTTATTGATTGGTGCTATCTGGTTTGATTTGGTAATTCAAAAGAAAGCAGAAAAAGCCCCCAACTACTAAAAGGAAGTTTTAAAGTTTTGCTCTAAAAAAATGAATAAAATTTTGTACCAGGCTGAAGAATATAAATTAAGCTTTTGTTGCGTCGCACATTTGTACGTTTAGTTCAGACTTGAGCAAGACCGGGAGTCCGAAAGAAAAATAGCAATAATTGGTGGTCTTGCTGACTTACTGATTTTGCTCACTTGTATTCTTCAGTACAAGAGTCCCGAAATAATCGGGATGTGCCATGCGACGCAACGAAGATGCCATGAAATGCTTCTGCCGGGGTTCATAAAAAATAAAATAAATTATCATGAATAAATTATTCATCCTCTTTTTTTTCGTTGTATTTGTTTCTTGCGAAGGCCCGCCGCGGCAGCAGTTTACAGCAATCAATAAAAACAATAATGATTCAACTTTTGCCATTACTGCTTCTACTTCCAGCGAAGAATATGTAATGGTAACCACTGCAAGTAGTTTACCACTTTATGTGACACACGACCAGGCTGCGTTTTTAGCCTGGGGAAAATATCACAATGTAAAAGTGAGTATTGTAGGCCCAAGCGATTGGGATATACCAGGGCAGGTGGAAGCCATTGAACAGGTGATTGCAGGCAAGCCTGCAGGCATGCTTATAAATGGAACTGATTTAGGAATTGCTGCAGCTATCAATAAAGCAGTAGCGGCGGGCATTCCAACAGTAGTGTATGATTCGGATGTACCCAGCAACCGGGATTGTTTTTTAGGCAGCGACTGGTATATGATGGGGCAAAAACAAGGCGAGGCAATTGGTAAATTGGCCAATGGAAAAAAAGGCAAAGTAGCGGTGGTGGGCATCTTAGGTATGAGTAACCAGGAAGCAGGTTTTAAAGGCGTGGAAGATGCCCTGAAGAAATTTCCGAACCTTGACTATCTCGGAAAATTTGAAACGCATAACACCATTGAAGAAACCTCAAGGGTAACTTCTGATTTGATAAATACGTACAAAGACTTAATTGCCGTGGCAGGATTTACCTCCGAAACCGGCCCCGGTATTGGGTTAGCGATTAAGGAGCTGAATAAAAAAGGATTTGTGTATGGTACCAATGTAGATGCTACCCCTGTTTTGATGAGTTTAGTGAAAGAAGGTGTGCTGCAGTATTTAGTTGCCCAGAAACGGGAAACATTTGTGTGGTATGGTGCACAGTTTTTATTTGATAAAGTGCATAACCTGAATGCATTTCCAAAAGAATATTTAAAGAATGGTATTGATGCGATGCCTTATTCTGTAAACACCGGCATAGTGGAAGTAACACCTGAAACCGTAAATACGTTTTAAAATAAAAAGCAGCATTTGTGTCATGCAACTAAAAGCCGGCAATATTTCCCTCACTTACCAAAGCGGCGCACTGCGCTGGTTAAAGTATGGTGACTGTGAAATTTTGCGCATGATTTATTTTACCGTTCGTGACAAAAACTGGGGAACAGTAGAACCAGTTATCAGCAATGAAATAATCAACCAGCAGGAAAAATGTTTTGCTATTTCTTACGATTGCAATTTCAATGAAGGCGATATTCAAATGAACTGGAAGGTTATTATTGAAGGAAAGGAAAATTCCTCTATTCATTTTGAAATAAAAGCAAAAGCAGTTTCTACTTTTCAAAAAAACAGGGTGGGGTTTTGTGTACTTCATCCTATCAAAGAATGTGCAGGAAAATCAGTCACTATTTTTCACAGTGATAAAACAATAGAAGCAGCTTTCTTTCCTGAAATCATCAGTCCTCACCAACCTTTTAAAGACATCAAAGCAATGAAATGGAAACTGACTACCCATTGCAATGTGTTGCTTGAATTTGCGGGTGATGTTTTTGAAACTGAGGACCACAGGAACTGGACGGACAATAATTTTAAAACTTACTGTACGCCATTATCCTTGCCATTTCCCGTAATGATGAATAAAGGCGAAGAAGTGCATCAAACAATTCAAATATCATTAGAAGGCGGTGCAACTATATTGGAAGAATCTGACGATGAAATAAAAATAACCATTTCAGAAAATGAGGGGTTGCCTGTTCCCTGCATTGGAGTTGGCAGGGCGTTTGAAAGGAGTGAAAATCATTTTGAAGAACTGAAATCCTTATCAGGCATAGGTTTTTCCCATTACCGTGTTGATATAAAAATGAATGAAGCCGACTGGAAATCCCAATTATATGAAGCCATTGCAGAAAATAAAATTCTGAATGCAAAACTTGAAATCGCTTTGTTTGCAGATAAAAATACGGCCGTACAAGTTCAATTATTTGCCGATGCATTTAGTGATGACCCCTCTATTAAATACATAACGGTTTTACCATTACATACAAAATACATTGACAACAAAACATTAAAAACAATTTTGCCTTTATTAAGAAACAAATTTATTCATGCAGGTATCGGCGCAGGAACCGATGCCTATTTTACTGAACTCAACCGATCTGAATTGGATGCACATGATTTGGATTTTGTCAGCTATTCTGTTAACCCACAAGTGCATGCTTTTGACGATGCTTCATTAATTGAGAACACAGAAGCGCAAGGCTTTACCATTCTGTCAGCAAAAAATAAGTTTAATAAGCCGGTGCACATTTCACCCATTACTTTAAAGATGCGGTACAATGCGGATGCAACAGAAAAAAACAAAAGCTTTGTTCCGCTATCTGACCCAAGACAACAAACAATGTTCGGCGCAGGCTGGACGCTAAGCAGTTTGAAATATGTAAGTGAAAACGGTGCAAGTGCCGTTACTTATTTTGAAACGATTGGTGAAAGAGGTTTAGGGAACTATAATGAAAATAAAAAGTTCCAATGGTATCCTCTTGCAGAAATATTTAAAATAGTTCTGCAAAACAAATGGACGAATATTTTAAAGAGCAACAGTACCAAAGCATTTACAGTAAACAGCCTTGTTCTTTGTAACAATGAAGAAACCTGTATGCTTATTGCCAATCATACTGCATTGGTGCAAAACGTTACAGTGGAATGCCAAAATCAATTGTATGCTATAAAATCTTTATTAAGTCCAAATGAAAGCATTTCAATTTTTGCAGAACACCATCAACTTGACATAACACTCAATGCTTATGAAATTAAAATAATTACCTGGAAAAGAATGAACACAGCTTCGGTTAATAACACAAAATCTTATTTATGAAAAATTATTTTCTATCATTATTTATTTGCAGCATCACCTTTTCTTCATTCGGCCAGAAGGCAGTACAGCCGGGCCATTTAAAGGTTTCGGAGCACGGGCATTACCTTTTAAAAGCAGATGGTACGCCATTTTTTTGGCTGGGTGATACGGGTTGGGAAATGCTGCACCGGCTTAACAGGGAAGAAACAAATACTTATTTGGAAGATAGAAAAGAAAAAGGCTTTAATGTAATTCAAACTGTTTTAATCAGTGAGTTCATGCACATGGATAAAGCCACCAATTATTATGGTGACAGTATTTTCCACAGCGAGGATCCGCTAAAGCCGCTTGTTACCCCGGGCAATAATCCAGGTAATTCCGAAGAGTATGATTATTGGGATCATGTGGATTATGCAGTGAACCTGGCAGCAGAAAAGGGTTTATACCTAGGATTGCTTCCTACATGGGGAGAGTGGGTTACGCCAAGGGTGGACAAGCCATTGTTTAATACAACGGCACAAGCGTACAGCTATGGAAATTTTTTGGGCAACAGGTACAGGAAAAATACCAATATTATCTGGATACTTGGTGGCGACCGGCGTCCTTATGAACGCAGCAATGGCTTTGAGTTGTGGCGAGCCATGGCGGAAGGAATTGCTGATGGTACAAATGGAAAGAATTTACTGGATGGAAATGCTGATTACAGCTCTACAATAATGACCTATCACTCATTTGAAACCTCCTCAAAATGGTTTCATAAAGATCCATGGCTCGACTTGCACATGTGGGGTACTTATCATTCTGAAGTAAATAATACAAGAGCTTTTGAAGCAGCATTGGCCGACTGGAATTTACCTAACCCAAAACCCACATTGAATGGTGAACCTAATTATGAAGGTGGCAACATTAATTATGCGATTGATGACAATGGGGTGTTTACTTCAACAGATGTGCGTATGGCTGCTTACTGGAGTTTATTCTCGGGTTGTGCCGGATTTACTTATGGTGCACAACACATCTGGCAGTTTACCGACAGTACCCGAACAAAATTTTCTAAAATGACCTCCAGCAATTGGCAAAACCGCCTTGATTTACCAGGTTCATTTCAAGTGGGATATGCAAAAAAATTATTTGAATCAAGGCCAATGCTGGAGTTGGTTCCCGACCAATCATTGATTGTAAAAGGGCAAGGATCTTGCGGCGCTTATTCAGCGGCAATCAAAGGAAAATCATTTGCGTTTATTTATATTCCAACTGGCAGTACCCTCACCATAAAGCTTGGAACAATTGATGGTGCAAAAGTTAAAGCATGGTGGTTTGATCCCAGAACGGGCAAGAGTACTTTAATTGGCGAATATGAAAATAAAGGCGAGCAGGAATTTCAAGTGCCAGGCATGTCAAAAGAATTGAGCTGGCTAAAATTTGGCAGGGGCTGCGATTGGGTGTTGGTATTAGATGATGCGTCCAAAGGATTTACTGCACCGGGTAAATAATAAGTTATGCGTTTTGCTTTGAAGATATTTATAACATTCAATTTTGGTAATAAACGTTGTGATCGATACCTGGTACACAAATGCATAAAGTCGGAAAATGGTTTTAGCAAAAAAAAATTATAATAGTTAGGCAGGCTGGTTATTGTTTTTGGCAGAGGGCTTTATTACCAATGCATCTCCCTTGTAACTAGAACTTAATTCTAACAATCCTTCAAGTAAATAGTACTTAATGCTTGCCGTGTTATTTGTTTTGGTAATAGACAATTTTAAAGGCTTCAACATTTTATTGTCAATGGCAGGGTAACGGTTGGCAATTGTTACCGCACTACCTTCAATGTCAAAACTTCCGTCCTTCCATATTTTATATGCAGGCTTTTGACCTTCGGCGTACGCAAAAGAAAGTATTGTAATCAACAGGCAAATCATCCATCTATTGTAATTCATTGTTAAACGGTGGCAGTCGTTATTGTGTATGTAATTTTTATTTTTATTCATTAGTATGGCTTATCAATAATCATTTATTAATTGGCATAAAAAATCAAGCCCAATAAATAGATCACCATTCACTCTGTTCCCATCCCTTCCTGTACCCACGCTTTACAAATTGGTTTGCTTCATCAAGATTGGTGATCTTCATATCCGAAGCATTCCATATCAATTTTTTTCGCCCTGGTTTTCCTTGCCCACTTACACCTTTCATTTGATATGCTTTTAGGGCAAGCGCACCAAGTAGAACCGATTCTGTAAAAGGACCTGAATATTCGAAAGGAGAACTAAGTTGCATTTTACCATAACCTGCAATACACGCATTAACCCACTGCAAATAATGACCTTCGGGTACCCGGTCTAACTTTTGTAGAACGTTTAAATCTTTCATTTTTGATAATGGCAAAAGCCTGGGGTTTGCACCATAACAATCGGCCATTAATTTTCCTTTTGTGCCTTCGAAGATTATTCCACCATTCCAGTCTCCCATGGCGTCATCGGGTCCTAATTCCACAGGACGTTCGGGCAGTAAGCCCCCATCCATCCAGGTAATT
>JBBQEA010000153.1:0-12735 GCA_038320245.1 Chitinophagales bacterium
AGCAAATCCTGTACAGTATGGGCCCAATGTAGAATCGTTGGTAGGTTACCTGCATGCAAGACAATACTTGCCTTACGCCAGAACTAAAGAATTTTTAAACGATGTAATGGGCTTGTCCATAAGTACAGGCGGCATCCATAATATACTGCAACGCATGGCCAAAAAAGCATTGCCCATGTACAATACAATAAAACAAAAAGTAGTACAAGCCACTTGTATAGGCGCAGATGAAACGGGTGTAAATATTAATGGTAAAAACCATTGGGCATGGACATGGCAAAACAATACCCTTACCTATATTGTATGTGCTGCCAGCAGAGGTTTTAAAACAATTGCAGCAGTTTTTGAGAATGGCTTGCCCAATGCCGTATTGATACACGACAGATGGCCTTGTCATTTTCAGATGAATGCAAAAGCACATCAAATATGCACGGCACATTTATTAAGAGACCTTAATTATATCAATGAACTCTATAAAGATAAATGCATATGGGCAACAGCATTTAAAGCATTATTGCAAGAGGCCATCCAGCTAAAAAAAGAACTAACCACCGCAGATTATTACTACCCAAATATAAAACGGGATGAGCTTTTTGAAAAGCTAAACCAATGGCTGCCGTACTCGATAGACGAACGTCATAAGATGTCCAAAAAGCTACAGAAAAAACTCTTGGCAAAGAGGGAGTATATCCTCTATTTTTTACTACAATCCAATGTGGCTCCTGATAACAATGGGTCGGAAAGGGCAATCAGAAATATTAAGGTCAAGCAAAAAATATCAGGTCAATTTAAAACAATGGAAACTGCTAATATGTTTGCCGTCCTCAGGTCTGTTATTGATACCACTATCAAAAATGGTAATAACGTTTTGAACGCTTTACATCTAATCGCTACTTTTGGAACTGAATAGTTACGATTTTTTTTATACTGGATACAAACACGGATTTTGTTTCGAACTAAATGGTCACCTATCAAATCTATTGCTTTTTCTGCCAAGGTTGCTATTCCAACACCATTGCATAAAACACATCCTGCTGTCCCGATGCCGATGTTGGTGGTTTTCACCAACATCCGAAGTCATCAGTTATATAGCAATTAGCAATGTGTAAACATACCCTAGTCACCAGTACCTGTATCAAAGTATTTCGCTGAAGAAAAATAATACTGCTGCGACATACTGCACAAAACAGCTTTACTAAATTTCAGTGAATGTATTCAAGTTACAAGAGTATATACTATATCATTATTTGATATAACTTTACGCATAATCAGTCAGTCAATGAGTCAATTTGAGTATATAAAAGACATAGCAAAATTCGGATTAGAAAATGACCAGGAGAAACTTTTGAGTGTATTGAATGAACTTATTGAACATTCAAAGAAAACTAAAAAAATAAATTTTGCTTTACAGTTACAATCAATTCTTAAAGAAGCTGTACATTATCAGAAAAGTAATACATTAACCAAAGTTGGTTCAGATACTTACTATAATCGTATTGAAGACAAGGAAGTAAATGAATTGATTTTAGAAAAGCTTACTTCTGATTATACTTTTGCAAACCTTGTATTAAATCAAAATATTAAACAAGACCTGGATCTTTTTATTAAAGAACATGAAGCACACGAGCTTCTGAAAAAATTTGATTTACCAATAGCTAATAAGGTGCTTCTTCATGGCCCATCTGGTTGCGGTAAAACGCTGGCATCTTACGTTATAGCCGGTGAATTGCATAAGATGATGGTAGTAGTTAATCTTGGTGCTGTTGTCTCTTCCAAGCTTGGAGAAACAAGTAAAAATCTTGCAAAGATTTTTAGAAAAGCTGCTTTTGAAGACTGTATTATTTTCATTGATGAATTTGATTCATTAGGAAAAGTTCGGGATTATGGGCAAGACCATGGGGAAATGAAAAGAGTTGTAAATACTATTTTACAGCTGTTTGACTACTTGCCACAAAGCAGTATTGTAATAGCAGCTACCAATCAAAAAGATATGCTGGATGATGCCTTGTTAAGAAGGTTTGACCTGAGTGTTGAATTTGATTTGCCAAACGAAAAACAAATAAAGGAATTGGTTACTTTAACACTTAAAAATGGCCAATTCAAATTTGACAAGCAACGAAATGTTTCGGCTATTATTAAAGACGCTTTAGGTTTATCTTATTATAGTATTCAAAAAACTCTTGTTACCGCTATTAAACGTAGTATTTTTAATCTCTACGGAAAAGTAATACCGATGCAGGCTACCATACAAACAAACACTTGGAAGGAGTTAATATTGAAGGAAAAGAAATCGTTAGATAAATCATAAATTGCTAAGCTTCGGCTTCAGCAGTGCTTTCTCCTTTAAGATTAATTACTGTTATATTTTCAATTGAATTACAAAGAATCATTTCCTGATAAAGTTTGCCTGTAAGCTTTTCTTCTTTTAGTTTTTCTTCTACCGTAATAACCAAAGAAAAAGGGTGAGGCTTTATATATGGTTTTTCAGTACCGGGTAAAAGCTGTGGATTTATTCTGCAATGCACCGCCAGCTTAAAAGTACCTTCTTCATTTATTAAGTCTTGAACATTTACAACAAAACTAATTTTTTGTGTATTGGTGTAAGGAATAGGCTTGCCTTTATGCCTTCCGCTTTGTGACCAACGGAGATTTCCTTTAAGCAATGATTTTACTTCTTCTTCGGTTCTCTGGATTTCATCAGCTGTTTGATTTTTAAAGAAGCAGAAAGCCATATGAACAGGGCAATATGCAAGTTGGTGGTTTATCACAGGAAGGAAGCTAAAGCATAAAGTAGCAGTAACTTTTAAAATGCTATTTTTCTTTCCTAGATCATCCACTATCAAATACCTTGGAAAATGCACCGGGAACATTGTTACTTGTTCCGGTTCAATTTCTTCTTCTAACAAAAACGTAATTTGATTGTCATTTGAAAAAGTGCTCTTCAGCTCATCTACCAATCCGTGACCAGCTGTTTTATTTAATAGAGATGCGAATGGTATTTGAAAACGGATTAAGTTTAAGGATGCGCCGTTAACTATGAGTGCCTTTATAGATTGTGCCTTTATTTGCGGATAAATCTTTTGTATTTGTGCAGCAATATTAGCAACTAACGGAGCAGAAAAACTTGTACCGACATGATTATAAAAACTCTCTGCCGGATTAGCAGAAAGAACTTCCATTGATGCCCTTGTGCCTGCTCCTATAAAGCTATTACTTCTGCTATATTCATAATCGCCGCCACATTCAATGACATCAGGTTTGAAATAAAGCTTGTTGATCTTATTTTTAGAAAATAGAGCCAGTAAGTCTATATGGCTTTTACGGGAGTAGAGTGTTGGAAATTCTTTTGATGTAGATATTCCTTCAAAATGTCCTGTACGCAATGAATGTGCAGCAGCACCTACTGTAATATTATTCATAGACTCTGCAGGAGTACAAAGATTAGTTGCTTCTGTTAAAAAATAATTCAAATCATAAGCTGTATTCCTAATTGCGGCATCATCATTATTGGCAGTACAAATTGAAATGATACAATCATTTTCATGTGCGAATTTATCAAGTTCAAAAGCATACGAAGAATAGTCTTCATTCTTTCGCTTATGATTTTCATAACAGATAGTAAGCACAAAAATTTTTATAGATGGATAATTCTGTTTTGCTTTATTCAATAAATCTAAAACCGATTTTTGTGAAAGGAAACTTGAATTTGCATCCATAACTTTTATTGATAAAAGTTTTGCATCTGCAATGATTTTACCTCTATACCCACCTGCTGTATAGACTTTTTTGCCTAAGGCTGCTAATGCAGCAACGGCTGTACCGTGATTTACTGAATCAATAAAAGGACTATTAGCCGTTAGATTATATCCTTCATCACTCACCAATAAAGCTGCTAATGGAGTTTGATTACTTATTCCTGTATCCAGAATACCGATGATTGGTAGATCTTCTCCTACATTACTGATTTCAAAACCATAAGTACGTTGTGGTAAATTTAATTCTGAAGGACTTATTACTGTTGCTAATGATGATGTAACATTTAATACAATATCAAAATTTTGAACTATCTCTATAATCTGAGCATCTGTAGCATTTAGTACTTCTATATTTTTTGATTCTTCAGCGAAAGTGAACGGCATATTGTTATCGATGAGATACTTTTGTAGTGAATTAAGAATTCCTTGAAATAATGATCTACCCAAAGGCAAATCATCCACTAAACGAAAGTTCATTAATGTACCAGCTTGCCTAAATTGAATTACATCTGCGGTTATTAGCAACTTAAACTCTTTTATGTAAATAATCTTAGGTGAATATTTTGCATCTGGCTCTTCGCCCACTTCCTTCTTTATAAAAGAATTGATGTTATCAATGAAAACCTGAAATCTATCTTTATCAGCAATAGAAAAAAGTACTTCGTTATTAAATTTTGAAAAGTGAATCCCCAATAAACCAAACTCATTAAACCATTGACTATAAAATTCTGAAATAACAAACTGCGACTGAAACAGAATTTGAATATATTCTATATGGGCAGGTATTTGAAGTTGAAGATTTCTTTGAGCAACACGAGTTTGATAATCATTATTAAAACGAGCCAGGTAGCTCCGAAAGGCCTGCGCCATCGGGTAATAATTTTTAGGTTCGTCAATTTCAGGCTCTTCGTCTTCTCCAAAACCATAATTAAATTTTAGTTTAATTGGTTGCTCTTTCTGCTCTTTAGTATTTAGTCTAACATGGGGTTTTATTGCCATTTTGCTGGAGTTACTGATAAACAATAATTAATTAACAAACTTAATCATTTCAACGAAGTAATAAGTAATTCAGCTTGCATCCGTTTTAACGCTGTAAGTACGTATTGTTCATTTATATGCAATATTCCCCACCGAGTCATTCTCTCTAAAAATTAATATTCTCAGGAGGGCCTACTCTACCTCTGCACAGGTGTTCCCTTCAACAATTATTAAATAACAATCTCTATGTTTGTGGGATAAATTCACGCCGTTTTAATTCGACCGGTCTTCAACCGAATTCATCAGTTACAATCTTTCTATTGTTTTCCGTTCTCAGTTTAAACGCCTAACTTGTTTACATGCCATTTCACGAAAGATATATTTTATCACTTGGTCTACTACTGTTTGCTATATCAACAAAAGCACAAACTGTTTATAAAACACCATCAGGTACAAAGTATCATTTGGCAACATGTCGCATGGTAAAAAATGTATCAGAAGAAGTGACAATCGCAAATGCAAATGCATCAGGCCTTGGGCCCTGTAAAATTTGTAAACCACCAGTTTCAGATGCACAGACTCCACAGAAAAAGCCACAAGGACAGAATACGACAATTCAATGCAGTGGATTAACAAAAGCGGGCAATCGGTGCAAGCACATGACAAGTATAGCAAATGGCTTTTGTTATCAACATCAACCAAATTAGTCCGTTTTGGAATAACGTCGGCATTAAGTGCGATTTTTTCTCCTTACCCCCTTTGCTGTTCCAAAACTTTGCATAAAACACATCCTGCTGTCCCGATGCCGATATTGATATCTTTTTACAAACATCCTAAGTGATCAATTATATGGCAATTAGCAAAGTGTAAACATACCATAGTCACCAGTACCTGTATCAAAGTATTTCGCTGAAGAAAAATAATACTGCTGCGACATACTGCACAAAACAGCTTTTCTAAATTTCAGTGAATGTATTCAAGTTTTTTTAAGCATACATCTTGGGCAAAGTAAATCTGTATCTTTCCGTAAAACAAACAAACCATGCAGGCAATTCTCTTAATTATTATCATTATCCTATTAATCATTGCCCTTGTTCTACTGGTAGTTTTTCGGCCAAAATCTTCTGCAGCATTGAATGTACTTTCTCAGCAAATTACTGAGCTGCATTCCAACATTACCAAGATTGAAATTACACTGAAAGAGGATTTTAGAACTAACCGGGAAGAGAATGCCGGTATTGCAAAAGATAACCGGTCTGAACTAAACAATACAATCAAAGATTTTACACTGGAACAGCGCAGCAAATTTGCTGAGCTTAAACAGGAGCAAAAAAAATTAACCGGCAAAACAGTTGAACAACTGGAAAAAATTACAGGTAAGGTAGAAGAAAAATTAAGCGTATTAAATGAACAGGCAAAGGCGGATAATGATCTAATGCGGAAAGCGCTTATTGAATCTTTCAAGGGCTTTCAGGAAACCTTTGAGAAGAATGTACATTCCTTTAATCAATTGCAGAAAGAGAAATTCGGACAGCTGGAACTTCGGCAAAATGAAATGGTGAATAATACAGAAGTTAAATTAGAAAGTATTAGGGCTACCGTGGAGGAAAAACTGGAAAAAACTTTAAGCGAAAGACTGGGCCAGAGTTTTGAAACAGTTGGCAAGCAATTGATTGAAGTACAAAAAGGACTGGGCGAAATGCAAACATTGGCGCAGGATGTAGGCGGGTTAAAAAAAGTATTGAGTAATGTAAAAATGAGGGGTGGCATTGGCGAAGTACAACTAGCAATGTTGCTGGAACAGATATTGGCTCCCGATCAATATGAAGCCAATGTAAAAACCAAAGCCGGCAGCAGTGATCTGGTAGAGTTTGCCATTAAACTTCCCGGCAGAGATGACAACAACCAGCAGGTGTGGCTGCCTGTGGATGCCAAGTTTCCCAAAGATGTGTATGAACAATTGCAAACCGCTTACGATATAGGCGACATTGTACAGGTAGAAATTGCCCAAAAAAACCTGGAAAATACTATCCGTAAAATGGCCAAAGACATCAGCGACAAATACATCGATCCACCCAATACTACCGATTTTGGTATTATGTTTTTACCCTTTGAAGGTATTTATGCCGAGGTGGTGCGCAAGGCAAGCTTGCTGGAAGATTTACAGCGCAATTATAAAATTGTAGTAACCGGCCCCACCACATTGGCGGCCATTTTAAACAGTCTGCACATGGGCTTTAGAACACTTGCCATTCAAAAAAGAAGCAGCGAAGTTTGGAAAGTGTTGGGAGCAGTAAAAAAGGAATTTGAAAACTTTGGTGGCCTGATGCACAAGGCACAGAAAAATATCCAGACAGGCCTTGATCAACTGGATGATGTGATGAGCAAAAGAACCAAGGCTATACAGCGAAAACTCCGCAGTGTAGAAACGCTGAATGAAGCTGATGCCAAACTTCTATTACCGGAAATTTCTGACGCCGAAGCTGAGGAGGAAGATGGTGAATTGTGAATTGGCAATTAGCAATGAGCAATAGGCAATTAGCAACGCCAACATACTTTAGCCTTCGGATAAATTTTACAGCTTTGGAATCAAACAAAAATTTAACAAACTCTACGTTGGCGGAAAACAATTAAGGACTTATTTTTACGTTATCACACCAAAAAAATTAAACGTATGAAAAAAGTATTTTTATTAGCTACTGCAGCATTGCTGGTAACCGGCGTAACATTTGCAGACAATGGCAAAAAGAAAAAAGATTGTAAAAAAACCTGCTGCTCTAAAAGCGGAAAATCCTGTAGCAAAGACAAGGATGCTAAAGAGAAAGAACCGGTAAAAGAAAAAACAGCCAGTTTGTAGAAACTATTTGAACACGATATGTAGTCCCCTTCAGTTTTGAAGGGGATTTTTATTTTAGAATATAGAAGTCAACTGCTTAAGATGAGTGACGGTAAAAGTAGGTTGCAGCGTTGTGGTAGTTTCAATATGATTAACAAATACATTGTCCATACCGGCATTGATGGCACCTTGTATATCGGCATCTAAATTATCACCCAGCATAATACTTTGGTGCAATTGTGCACCTGCTTCGCTTAAAGCATATTCAAAAATTTCTTTTTTAGGCTTTAAACTATTGCTTTTTTCTGAGGTTACTACGTGGGTAAAATAATTACTCAGCCCGCTGTTGTTAAGCTTGGTCCACTGAATTTTTTCAAAACCATTTGTGATGAGGTGTAGCTGATATCTTTTTTCTGACAGATAATCCAATATTTCCAGGGTATAAGGGAATAGTATTTTTTTGGTTGGCAGTATTTCCAGAAATTTTTCGCTCATTTCTTTGGCCAACGGCTCATCGGCAATTTTAAATTCAAGCAAGGTGCGCCACATTCTTTTCCATTTAAGTTCTTCGCCGGTTATAAACCCTTTGTGGTACCTGTCCCACAAAATATCATTGTGAATTTTATACAATTTGTAAAAATCCGCAAATGGAACCACGCCTTTTTCTTCCAGTTTAAAAAACGCATAGATTTCAATCAGTGTATCTTTGGCGTTGGCATCAAAATCCCAGAGGGTATGATCGAGGTCAAAAAAAAGGTGTTTGTATTTCATAATCCTGTTATAACAACAAAATTGATGATTTATTACATTAATCTGCTAAAATTGTACAATACTTAACTTAAAAACAATAAAAAAAATTCAATATGGATTTTCAGCATAGCAATATAAAAGGTAAAAATATTGTGATAACCGGTGCATCAAAAGGTATGGGAAAAGCCATTGCAGCAGCCTTTGCGGCTGAAGGCGCCCACCTCTTTTTGTGTGCCCGAAATGCAGCGCAATTGAACACAACCGTAGCTGAATTGAAGCAGCAATATCCGGACGTAGTAATAAAATCAACCACTGCCGATTTATCTGTAAAAGACCAAACGATTGCTTTTGGCAAATGGATAAATGAACAGGTTACAGCAGTAGATATTTTGGTAAATAACGCCGGTCAGTTTTTGCCCGGCAGTGTATACAACGAACCGGATGGCATTTTGGAACAAATGATACAAACCAATTTGTACAGTGCCTATCATCTTACCAGAACTTTATTGCCCGCCATGATGAAACAGCGACAGGGATACATTTTCAACATCTGTTCCATTGCATCCCTGCAGGCTTACAGTAACGGCGGTAGCTACAGCATCAGTAAGTTTGCCATGATGGGTTTTAGTAAAAACCTACGGGAAGAATTAAAGC
Source organism: Chitinophagales bacterium (assembly GCA_038320245.1). GTDB lineage: Bacteria > Bacteroidota > Bacteroidia > Chitinophagales > Chitinophagaceae > Ferruginibacter. Next base: position 8,974 of record JBBQEA010000153.1, read on the forward strand.
CATACAACATTAAAGTTGCAGCGGTTTATCCAGGTGCGGTGCTTACTGATTCATGGGGCAATTATGACAACTCAACTCATAGAATAATGGAGGCAACCGATATTGCTGCTATGATTTTGGCAGCCTGCAAACTTTCTGCAGGTGCAGTAATGGAGGATATTATTTTAAGACCTCAGCTAGGGGATTTGTAATTCGGTTTCGGCATTTAATTTGTCAGTAAATTTTTTAAAATAATTGATACCCCAAAGCCAATACACAACAAAGACGACAATAATATCAAACCTACCTGCAAACCTTTTACCTGCAATATTTTTTTTGAAAACGACAGATTAATCATGGCAGCTGCTGCCAGCATACCGAAGATAGAGCCAATGAAAAAAATGGGTTAATACAGTATGCCAATGGTTGTTGCCATACCTGGGTTCATCGGGCAATACTGCTTCAAAAGAGTTTTCATTAATATGGGTTGAATGCTTGATAAAATACCCGCTTTTAAAGAAATGCCACTCAGTCGTTCTGTCTTTTTTGGAAACGCTTGTTCCAGGATTCTGAAAATATTTTTTAGCAATGAAATTTCATGCATGTTTTTAGATGATAAAGTAACTTGCTGTTGCTGCAAAAACAATCGAGTATCAAGTGTGGAATTTATGCCTGGTTCTTCTTTTAAGAACAGGGAAGTTATTTTTTTATAACCGAGATTTTCGACTTACTCCTGTTACTTATTTACAAAATCCTTCAATTGGTCAATATAAACCTGCCCTCTTTTTTCAGCAAAATAATCGGCTGTTAAAGCAACCAAAGCCATGATGGCGAGTGCTATGCCAACACCCTTCCAAAAGGATTGTACCTGATTGTTGTTAAAATAAAAAAACAACGCAATGCCCAGGATGGCCATTGCAATTTCAACATATCGGTAAACTATAAAATTCTTCATCACCACTTCCATTCTGGGTAATTCTTTTTCTTTTAACTCTCCGGGGTTCATGCTAAGTGCATATACATTTCTTATTCTGTCTTCATCACTTCTTTTATATATCGTAAAGCCAATAATGCCCAACAATAAACCTATCAACAATAATGGCACGGCTGCGCCTTTATAAAAAGAGGTTTTTAAAAAGAAAAAAGCAATAACGGACAGCAATAAACCTGCAATTCCAATTGCCATAAATACCCAGCTTTCTGCCTTTTCTGCCAGAAAGTATTTTTCGATCGCTTCTTTTGTAAGCATATTAATTTTGTTTAAGCAGTAGCTTTATTAATCCGGCAATTGAAACGATGCACCACACAGCTTCCAGTAAAATGAAAGGTACATAATTTATTAGCATAGAAGCATAGCAGGCAAGCCCTGCACCAATTATGTTCATACAAAAAAACAATATTCCTTCTTTGGTGATGATAGAAAAAGTATTAAAAAAATACGCCAGTAAAATAAGTCCTACCCCAATGCTGCCGATAATATCGTTGTAATTCATAACAATCAATTTAAAGTTGAACAGTAAAGCCTGCATTTTCTAAAGCCGTAATGGCTATAGATAATTTCTCTTCTTTTACCATTACATAATCGGTATCGTAGCTGGCAATTACACAAATATTTATAGCTGCATTGGCCAATGCCGTGGAGAATTGAGCTGTAATTCCTGTAAGCGATAAATCAAGAACTTCGAGTATTTTTAGTAAACGCCATTGGCCATGTTGCTTTACTTGTCCGGGTACAAATTGAGTTTCGCAAACAATAGAAAGTTCGTTGGAGGATTTGGAAATACTAAAAAATGGAGAGGCGGCTACCCAATCTGGTATTGGTTCTTCCGGGGCAAGTCTGCACAAGGAATATCCCCCGGAAAGTAATTGAAATGTTAAACCATTCATGCAATAAATTTATCCAATAAACCAAACAAATCAATTTTATTTTGGGCAAGATATTGGCAACCATTTTTGATCGCTTCTTTCGATTGAATATAATTCCCCTTTTCATCAAGTTCATCCCCATCATGCTGTAACATTTCATTGATGACAATCTCATTCATTTCAATATGAAATTGAAGACCGAGTACATTATCCCTTATCAGGTATGCCTGATTTTTGCAGCTGTCGGAAGATGCAATCAGGATAGCACCGGCAGGTAAATTAAACGTATCTCCATGCCAATGAAAAACTGTAGATGGGTTTTTAAAGTGATTGAAAAACGAATGCGGTGTCGCTTCTTTTGTAAAGTGAACAGGGAAAAATCCAATTTCTTTTGCTGCCTGCGGATAAACTTTACTACCCAATGCGTTGGCAATTAATTGCGAACCGAGACAAATGCCCAATACCTTTTTACCGGCACTAACCGCCTGCCGGATGAACTCTTTTTCCTCCCGCAGCCATGGGTAAATTGCGTCTTCATCCACATTCATACAGCCGCCTAAAACCAATAAAAAATCTATGTCATTTATTAAAGGCAACACAGGCAAATCTTCATAAAAACGAGTATAGCTAATGTTATACCGGTTAGTATTGGCCCATTCTAAAATGCTGCCGGGGGTTTCAAAAGCTACATGTTGAAAGCAATGAATTTTCATAAACAATGTGTTGATGGCTAGTTGCTTTTGAAAGAAATGAAATCGTCCACTTAATTCAGGATGAAAATTTTACTTACCAAACTGCCGTAAATGATGGTCAATGTGCACATACATAAATCTGCCCCACTGGCTAAGATTTAGTTCTCCAAACATTGGGTGGGCACTCAATTCTTTTTGTTCAGGAAAATTTCTCACCGCATTAACAAGGCTGGTTAAATTTTCTTTTTCAGTTTCAATATCTGTAGACAACGTACCGTAATATTTCTGGTTCATGTCTACAGGTGCCTTAATGTTTTTTAAAGGAATTCGTGGAAGCCATAAGCCCAGGTATTTTGCTATATTCCTGTTAATGAAAGTTGGTTTTTCGTGCGGTTGCTTTTCGCCGATTGCTAATCTTATCTGATCGCTGCAATGCGCCAGCATTTGTTCCACTGTCATAATTCCCCATCGGCGCTCGCTGTCTTTTTTGAGTGCCGAAATACGGCTAATGACCAGATCGTTATCGGCTTTGTTGCGAATATTTTTCATGATAATGTGAAGAAATAAAAGTAATAAAATAAAAGCTAATTCATTTAAAGCATTGGTACAGGAGTGGCAATTGAAAGTACATAATCCAGGACCCAATTATCAGTTTGCCTTTTCCTGTAATTTTTTTACAAGCTTTACCACCATGCTACGTGGAGAAAACCTCACGCTGTTGGCCATCAGATAATTCATCATTCCATGTATGGCAACTGCCTTGCCATTCATCATGGCTGTGTAACCATAAGCTGCCACCTCCGCAGAAGTAGGTAACTTTTTTCCTTTCACCATTCTGCTTTCTTCCAACGCTGCTGCCGACTGAAAACCACTTTCGGTAGCGCCGGGACAAAGCGCTGTTATTGTAACGCTCTTGCCTTCTAATTCGCTTGCCATCGCTTCACTCAAAAACAATACATAACTTTTGGTTGCAAAATAAACTGCCATCAGAGGGCCGGGTAAAAAAGCCGCGGTGCTGGCTACATTCATGATTTTTCCAAAGCCACTTTGTAGCATATCTTTTACATACAAATGGCTAAGCCTGGTTAATGCGGTAATGTTAAGATTTATCATTTCATGCAGTTTGTTCCAGTCTGCTTCGTTAAATAAGGCATAGTCTCCAAAGCCTGCATTGTTAACCAGGTAATCAACCCTTATCTTTTCATATTCCAGTTGATGGTACAAT
>JBBQEA010000154.1:0-12583 GCA_038320245.1 Chitinophagales bacterium
GAATAGTAAGTTGAATTATTAATGCAATTACAACAACAGCACCCATCATGGCAAAACTTTTTCCCAGGTTACCTGCATCGGTTGACTTGCCCAGCAAATCGGTAATAAAAGCACCGGCAAATACACCCATCATGTTCATCAAGCCATAAGCAGTTGCCCTGTATTTGGATGAAACAAATTGGCAAAGGATGGGCATATTGTTAGCATCAAACATGCCATATCCAAAACCAAAACAAAATGCAGCGCCTACCACATGAAAAATAGAATGGCCGAAACCAATTAACAACAACGCCGGAATGGTTAATGCCAAACCAATGGCGCTGGTATAAATTCTTCCACGTAAATTTTTCTGCACCCATTTATCGGATAGTATTCCACCGAATATTACGCCAAGGAATGAAGAAGCTGCAATGGTGATGGTTGACATAGGGCCTGCTTTTGACATATCAATATGCAAATTTTCTGCAAACAAAGTGGGCAGCCAGTTTTTTACTCCCCAGCCCGGTAAACTTGGTATGGCAAAGTAAAACAGGATAACCCAAAATGAAATATTGGTGAATAGAACAGCAAGGCCTTTTAATAGTGCCGGCTTTTTATTTTCAAGTTGTCCTGATTCCTGTTCAACAGTATTTCTTTTTTCTCTTAAAAAGAAAATCAGAACAAGAGAATATGCGATACCGATTATTCCAAAAGAATGAAAAGTTTGTTGCCATGAAAATGTTGCTGCTATAGTCGCTCCAAATCCGCCAATAGCCTGGCCCACGTATAAGCCTGTCATGTGAATGCCGATAGCAAGCGAACGGGTTTTGTTAGAATGATAATCTGCAATCAATGCCAATCCTGCCGGGATGTACAATGCTTCACTAACACCCATGATAGCCCTTAACCAATACAACTGATTAAACGTTGTTGCATAGCCCATGGCAAACGTAACGCCGCTCCACACAAATAAACTGCCAACGATTAGCCATTTTCTATTTAGCCTGTCGGCAATGATTCCCGAAACCGGGCTCATAAAACCATAGATCCATAAAAAGATAGCCATCAGGTAACCAAAGTTGGTGGCCGATTGTAATTCATGAATATCAATCTGCATGGTCGGCTTCATGGTAGAGAGCATCTGCCTATCCATATAATTCAGCAAGGCAACTACCCATAATAGGGCGACGACGAGCCAGGGATACCAAGCCCCCCTGCCCCCCAAGGGGGGTTCTGAAGACTCTGTATATTTATTGTGCTTTATCATTTGTCTGGGTTAATGTATTTTTCCAACTAATATTTGTGGCGTTCTTACACCGGCTTTTATTTCTCCGCTGGGTATGAAAACACAGTTGTCCCAAACCACTGCAGTAGTGGTTGCAGGTACAGCAAAAGGAATGTCATTCAATTTCTGCCACTCATTTGTTACTGTATTATACAGCAGCACATCAGGCTTAAAGCCCGGATGAGCAACCTGTAATTTATTTTTTTGTTGAATCAACTCCTCCTTTTTCATTTCATCCTTTTCATTGCTAATGGCCATTATCAATGATTCGGCTTTATTAAATGTTGTGCCATCATCGCCACCAAATAATAAAATATAATTTTTGCCAAAGGCAATGCCAGTACCTGCTGCTTTTGGTGAAGGAATTGATTTTTTTTCTTCCCAGATTTTAGTATCTACATCAAATGCAATTACCAAATTGTAAAAACTGCTGACAGCATTGGTATTCTTTTTTCTTCCGCCAAGCAGGTAAATTTTTTCCTGTTCACCGTTTGACTGAACGACCATTACTGCATTTGACACAGCGTATGGCAGATCCGGCAAGTGTTTCCATCCGGCAGTTGTATTATTAAGATCAAGTGAATAGAAATTTACTGACACTGCATTTACAGTTTCGCCGCCTGCTATATAAATAATATTTTTATTTACTGTAGCCGAAGCATTGGTAAGCGGAATTGGCAGATCAGGTAAATTTTTAATTTCAACTTTTTCTAATTGCTTATTCCATTGCAATAAAAATGCTGCTTTAGAAATCCCATTTTCATTTTCTCCACCCAGGTACACAATGCCATGTTCTGTATTTACATTTGCGCCATACGCAGTAGGAAACGGCAGTGTGAAAGTTCTTGTATCAAGCCATTGAAACTTGCCTTTTCTTTTTTGTTGCAGTACAAATATTTCATCCTGGTATTTTTTCTTTCCGCCATTCCATGGCAATCCATCGGGGAAGTTAGCGCCGCCTGCAACAATCAGTACTCCATTGTGAACACCTATGAGGGGCCCGGCTACTCCGATAGAAATATCCTTTCCGTTTTCAGGAGGAAGTTGTGCAGCTATTTTCCATTTTATAGATGGAGCAATAGCTTGCTGTGCCGATATTTCAGCGTTAAAAAACATACAAAGTACAAGTAAGAAAATCGTTAAATATTTCATTTGATTGTTACGCTTTAACCGAAGCCGGCTTAAGCGAACAAAAGCTACTGAAATTAATCTGCTCCGTATCTTTTTTGAATGAGACAAATTGTTCTGCAGTCATATTTTTTACCGGCAGGCGGAACTCGCCGCAATCCAGTCCTAGCAATTTCATATAAGCTTTACCCGTTGCAATGCCGCCGTATTTTCCAAGCAAGCGAATCATATCAATGGATTGCTCCTGCAATTGTTGTGCTTTTTGTAACTCACCATTATTAAAAGCTTCAATGAGATTATAATACAAAGGCGCTGCATAATTAAATGTACTTCCTACTGCGCCTTTTGCGCCAACAGCTAATGCAGGCAACATATTTTCATCTCTGCCCCAAAGCATATCATACTTACCATCGGCATATTGGGTACAGGAAAGAAAGTCCATAAAATCTTCATGCGTATATTTTATTCCGGCGAAGTTTGGAACTTTTCCATCTACTGCTTTTAATAAATCAATCATTAAAAAATTTACACCGGTAAGTACAGGAATATGATAATAATAGAAAGGCATATCTGGCACAACAGATGCAATTTCAATACATGCTTTGGCAAGCATGGTAACATCAGCCGGTTTAAAATAAAACGGAGCCGTAAACGAAACAGCATCCAGCCCGATTGCTTTTGCATGCAATGCCAGTTCTTTACAATCAGCAATACTGGTTCCACCCAGTAAAGGCATTACTGTAAAGTCTGCATCATTTGTTGAACAGGCAGCCCAGGCTTCCATCACCTGTTTTTTTTCTGTAGCAGTCATGGAAACGCCTTCGCCTGTAGAACCACAGATGAAAGCGCCGTTGACATTGTTTGCCTTCAGCATTTCGTAATATGCCGGTATGAGGTTTACATTCAAAGAACCATCCTGGTTCATTGGTGTAAATGGAGCTGCAATAAGGCCTTCGAGATGTTTAATATCCATGTTGTTTTAATTACGCTTATTAAATAAAAAAATTAAAAACCAGGGGTAAGAGCCCCCGGCTTTTTTGTTTGCTTTATGAAAAAAAACCACACCTAAAACTAAGTTTTTATTTTTTTAAAATGCCGGATACCCAGGTGTTTGGGTTAATGCCCGGTTATTTGTTAATGAGTTTCTGTCAATCGGCCAAAGTACTTTATAGGCTTCAGAAGGTAACACTTTGGTGTATTGAAACACATAACTATCACCAAACCGGCGCAGATCATGCCATCTTTTACCTTCAAAAATAAATTCATAAAAACGTTCCTGCAAAAGTGCCTGCTTTGCATCAGCATCAATAGCCTGGTTGGGAAAAGCATGCACTGCTGATATATAGTTAGCGCCGTAAGCTCTTGCCCTAACTAAATTTATTTCTGTTGCCGGACTTTGGGCAAGTAAAATCTTTGCTTCCGCTATCATTAACAACAGGTCTGCATATCGGTAAATGGGGAAGTCGTTTGAATACGTCCGAGAACCTAAGTTCTGTTCGCCTTCATATTTTTTTACAAAAGCACCAGCAATGGTATATACACCTGGTGCCGGACTATTATATGCAGGCTGAATAGAAACCCATTTACGACTGTCAAGGTCATTGAATTTTCTAAATGTAGAAACCGGTATGGGTGCTCTTAACAAACCACCCCAGTTATCCTGCGTTACATTGAATTTGCGATTACCAACTGAATCGTAAAAATTTGCGATGAGGCCGGTTTGCGGATAAAAAGTATTGGTGAATGGCAATGAATTTTCATTTAACTCATTGTGTATTACAAAAATCATTTCGTTGTTTGCTTTATTGTTTGAAGCAAACACACTGGCAAAAGATGGTAAAAGGGTCAGCGCCGATACATTTGTTTGAATATCAGTCAAAGCATTCAAAGCCGTAGTGGCATCTGCATTGCCACCGCCCTTTTGTGCAGTCCATAAAAAGACTTCCCCTTTGAGCATTTGTGTAGCGGCTTTGGACCAATACCCTTTTTTATTTCTAAAACTGTAATCGCTGCCAAAACTCGTCAACGATTTTTCAATATCATCTTTTATCAATGCCATCACATCTGCTGCAGGTGATGCCGCTTTAGCCAGGTTGGAAACATCAATGGAACTAACGGCATCTGTTTGTATCACTACATCGCCCCAGGCCCTTGTCAATTGAAAATAATAATAAGCCCTCATGCCATAAGCAATACCGAGGTAATAATTTTTATTGGCTGCCGTTACCAAATTGGAATTATTCAATTTGTCTATCAATAAATTAAGTTGAACAATATTGGTATAAAAATCGCCAAAATTACTTACTCCGGGAGCATCGAGTGTAAGAGTCTGGAGCCACATTCTTTCCACACCCTGGGTAGCTTCTCCGGTAAATGTGCCTGCACTTAAGGGCTCTGTACCAAAAATATCAGAACGCATTTCACCCAACGCCTGAATGGCAGAAGTCTGGCTCCTGAAGCGGGCATGAATACCTGAAACAAATGCATCAACCTGTTCCGGAGTTTTCCAGAAATTGGCATCGCTGATGCTGCTTACAGGTGCTAAGTCGAGTTGCTTGCTACAGGAAGTTGTAAACCCTATTATGGCAACGCCTGCAATTATATAGTTGATTATCTTTTTCATAATTACCTGGTTTTATAATTAAAAGGTTAGCTGCACGCCCAGCACGTAGGATTTAGGTGTAGGATAGTTTCCTGCAAAAATTCCATTGTTGCGTGGCTCGGGTGAATTACCGCTAAACCTGGTGATGTAGAATAAATTATTAGCGTTAACATAAACTCTTGCATTGGACACAATTTTGGTTTTGGATAACAATGTTTTCCCAAAATCATATGACAGTGTTATTTCCCTACAGGCGATATAATCTCCTTTTTCATAAAAATTAGAATTATTCCCTTGTAACACCTGACCTGCATTATTTCCCCTGGTGAGGTTCTTCTTACCATTGGGAGCACCCACCTGATCAGCCCAATAAACTTTTGGAATATCACTCCGGCTATTGCTACCTGAGAAACCCTCTTTAGATAAATTCATAAAATTAAAAGTTCCCTGGTAGTTGCCCATTACCCTTGCTACTAAATCATTGTACAAGGTATGGCCTGCTGCAAAATCCCAACGGGTAAACAATGAAAGCCCTTTGTAAGATAATGTTGTAGAAAAACCTCCGGTGAATTTTGGGTTAACATTACCTATATACACCTGGTCCCTGGAATCTATTGTATCATTTTTGTCTACATCCAGCCAGTTTACATCACCCGGTGTTATTTTACCAGCACCAAAAGAAAGATCCGGGCCGGTGATATTTGCAATGGCATCATACCTGTTAGCTGCAATTTTATTCACTTCTCCTGCATCCTGGAATATTGATAATTGTTTATAGGCATAGATAGCGCCCAGGGGTTGTCCTTCCTGCAAACCGCTAACCCAAATCACTTTTCCTTGTGCTGCATCAAATACCTGGAATCCACCCTGACGGTTGTTCTCATTTCCATTAAAAGGCAGTTTTAAAATTTTATTTTTTACAAATGAAATATTGGCTCCTGCATCAAGGGTGAGGCCGCTTTGGGTTTTTAAAATATTTGCATTTACTGTAAATTCAAATCCTTTGTTTTGAAAAGTACCGAGGTTTGTGCGAATGGAATTAAAACCCACGTAGCTGGGCAATGTAAGATTGGTTAACAAATCACTGGTTTCCCGGTTGTAATAATCAACCAGTATTGTGATTTTATTTCTGAGAAAACCTACGTCAAGCCCTATATCCGTTGTGGTACTTTTCTCCCAACGCAATGCGCTGTTAACAATCCCTGTATTTAAAAGCCCGGAGTTGCTATTGTAATTTCCCTGGGCACCATATAGTCCCTGAACTTCGTAATCGCCAATACCGGCAACGTTACCATTTACACCATAACTAATCCTTGGCTTCAGGGATGAAATTACATTTGACAATTTACTTCCTTCATAAAATTTTTCTTTGTGTACATTCCAGCCTGCACTCATACCCGGGAAAAATCCCCAGCGGTTATCCTTTGAGAGGCTTGAAATTCCATCAGCTCTATAAACCATTGATAAAAGATAACGCTGATCGTAATCATAATTTATTCTTCCAAAATGAGAGATGATGCGATATTCAGATTTTACACTGAAGTTGCTGCCTGTATTAAAAACGGTAGAAGCATTTACAGTAGGTATATCATCTGTTGGTGCACCCGATCCCGATAACTGGCTATTCAGTGATTTTTGTCCAAAAGTTTCTGCGCCAAGCATAGCGCTAATGTTGTGATTATTGCCAATGCGTTTTGTATAATTTATTATAGCGTTGTATTGCTGTTGTACCGTTCTGTTTTGAGACCAGCTTGCAGGCCGGCTAGTATTAAACACTTGTGGATTTGCAAAAATCTGCGAATAGTTTTGTGTTGCTTTTGTAAATGATTCATTGATGGATTCAAACAAATAAATATTACCCGATACTTTTACATACAGGTCTTTCATTATATCATATTTCAATGAGGCATTCGCCGTAATCCGGTTCACTTCATTTCTACGAAAGTTTTTTTCCAGCCAATACAACGGGTTACCATCGGTTATCCCATTGCCGGGGTTGGGTTTTGTTTTAGCAGAATCTAACCAGGGATTCATAGTAGGCCATAAGGAGACATTTCTATACAAGGTATTTATATCGCCCCCCAATAACCCAAAACCTGATGCTGTAGAAAACGTTGCACCGGTACTTACTTCAAGGTTGGGTTTTAATTTGTAAGAACCATTTAAGGTTCCTGAATATCTTTTATAGTCAGACCCAATAATTACGCCTTCTTCATCATACGCATCAAAACTTGCAAAATATTTTCCCTTTTCATTTCCACCCACCACATTTACATAATGATCGTTGGTGTTTGTATTTCGGAAAATAATATCTTTTACTTCACCTCCATGATCTTTAAAAATAATAGTGCCTCCATAAGGATCGCCAACGGTATCCCAACCTGACCCTAAAAGATATGAAGTAGATGCATCATAACGGCGGATATCAAACAACGCAAGATCAGCCGCATTGGTAGAAAGGCCAAAACCTCTTTGAGAATTTACCTGTGCCAGTGATCGTTGAGAATTGAAGTGACCAAGCCTTCCATAATATACATAGTCCTTTGCATTCATGTAAGTATAATCAGGCCGGTCCGTATTATATCCACGAACATATTTGTATGATATTTCTGCTTTGCCTGCCTTACCCTGTTTGGTAGTTATTATGATAACACCATTGTTGGCCCTTGCCCCGTAAATGGCCGTGGATGCCGCATCTTTTAATAATTCGATTGATTCAATATCATCCGAAGAAATATCATTAAAAGATCTTATAATACCATCCACCACCACCAACGGTGAACCGGGATTATTTATAGACGCTCCGCCTCTCAATAAAATTGATGGTGATGCTCCCGGTGCACCTGTTGAATTAACGACCGTAAGACCAGCCACAGAACCCTGAAGTGCTGTACCTACATTTGCTCGGGGTGCATTCTTCAATACAGCTTTGTCCAATTTACCGATAGCACTTGTAACATTCCTTCTTGATTGTGTGCCGTAGCCAACCACAATTACTTCATCCATTTTACCGGTTTCATCCAGTTTTAATGAAAGTTCAATAGAAGCCGAATTACCAACTTTAACTTGTTGGGAAATATACCCCGTAAATGAAAATAGGAGGATATCATTTGGGGATGCCTCAATGCTGAAAGTACCATCAGCACCAGTTTGAGTTCCGGCAGTTTTACCTTTGATAATAACGCTAACACCCTGAAGTGCTTTACTATCACCGCCTGAAAGAATCTTTCCGGAAATTGTTTTTGTTTGCGCCCAGGATGACGCAGAAATTAGAAAGCAACAGGCAAAAACCCAAACTTTCAAAGAAGATGATTTCATAATCGCTAGTTTTGATGAATATTATTATGTATGACATAATAAAGGTAGACACTTTTTTTTCAAATTTCCAAACAAAATGCAATTAATTTTTAAAGTATTGATTTACAAACCTATATCACAATTAGAATAGAATATATAATTGAAATATTTATTTTACATTTGTTTTAAGTAATACATAAAATGGAAAAAGAGTTGATAAATGATAATTTCAAACTAGTGGATACCAGTTCGCTGGTTGATAAAGTGGAAGGGAACCTGGTAGCTTTATTGCAGAACCGGAAGCTAAAGGTGGGTGATTCAATACCAAAAGAAATTGACTTGGTTGAAACACTTGGTGTAAGCAGGACCGTAGTAAGAGAGGCGCTATCGCGGCTTAAAATGATGGGATTGATTGAATCAAAAAAGAAAAAGGGAGCTGTTATTACCAGTCCGGATCTTTTTGGTATTATGGCAAAAAGTATGAATCCGCATATACTTAGCCAGGAAACCCTAAAAGAAATTTTTGAACTACGGCTGGTACTGGAAATTGGAATGGCCGATTTCCTTTTTAAGCGGATAACACAGGATGATATAACAGACCTGAAGGAAATTGTAAGTAACGAACCTCCGGCAGCCCAATACCATTTATTTAATATTGATCATGAAATTGCCTTTCATGGCAAGCTTTATGAAATAACCGGAAACGACACACTCAAAAAATTTCAGAGACTTCTTTTGCCAGTCTTTGATTATGTTCATAAAAGTGGTTTATTAAAAAAGCAGGCCCAACTTAAAACCTTTGTTTCGCATAAAGGGCTGGTTGATATTCTTGAAAACGGTACTCCGGATGATTTTAGAACCGGAATGCGCAATCATTTGGAAAATCATTTTGTGAGGATATTTGATTTACCGTAGCCTTTCAAGAATTTTGTTTTTCAAAGAAGGGTTTTGAGTCCTAAATTTTTCTCTCAAATTTTTCATGTCTTCAATAGCTTTCTATCTAAACCTTCTCCGTAAAATTAAAAGAGAGGTTGAGAAGGACTAAGTAAGTTTCAACTAAACAGTACGCTGTTTCAGCACTGATTCCATACTGTTTCTGTATTGACCACCTTTTTATGGCTGCCAGATTCCCAGATATTTAAGGACATTTATACAGGATAACTTTATCCTACACTCTATCCTGTTTTTTTAGCCGATAGAGTACAAAGTATATAAAAATCAATGGTTTGAAGTTGTTGAAAGCAACCTGGCTCTTGCCTGCTTACGTTGAATTAATAAGGAGTTTATTTAAAGTCCCATTTTACTTTCTCCAAGCGGCTATGGATATGTTTTGATGTATTTACCAGATCAACTTCTGCAGGCATTTCACCTAACACAAGTTCTTTAAAAGTTGTACGATAGCTGGTTTTTATTTTGTCCCAGATATCTTCCCGGTGGCTGAAAACTATTGCCAATTCCGGATGATTTTGCAGCCATTCATTATTATTCTTAAAAATTACTACATCATCTTTGCCAACCTGTATCAGCAATTTATCAAAATCTACACTGTTAAAAAAAGTAACTACTTCTTCATTTTTAAGTATCAAATGAACATCGTAAATATGCCTTATTTTATTTGCTAAATTTACGTAGGGTTGGTGCGTGTGAGAAAAGCGGACCAGGCTCATAATCTTTTCGCAGAGTGGTCTTTCTTTGCTTAATACTTTTACCCAGAATTCCCATACATTTTTCCAGCTCTCTTATTCCATTTATTAGGTTCTGCTTCTTTCTTTTTGATTTCCAATGCTGATGTCGATCACAATGCAATTTAAAATTGGGTTTAAAAGTTTCACGAATTTTATGAGTCTTTCAACACCGTCACTCCAAAAGCAAAAATTGATATCACAAAAAATCCCACTAAAGAAAATCTAAAAATCTCTAACCACCGGCACCGCAGCATCTGTCATAATACTAATGTGATTTTTGATATGCGCCGGCTCCAATACTTTTTTCCAATCGTCTTTAAAAATTAGTGGTTTGCCAATCTGTATTGCTTTGTAGCAGGCATCGGAAAATACGCCGCCTGGTATTCTATCGAAACACAGGGCTAATTCAATGTTGATATGGCCCATAAAAAAATCGTAGGCTGCTTCTCTTGGAACTCCTTTGCGAATCACTTCATCCAACGCCTCCCGCATGGTTACCATTACGGCACCTAAGAAAGTTTCCGCCAGTCCTGGCTCAAGCATCGCCATATTTTCAGCGGTAATTTTATGTGCTTTACTTACAGGCGCATAAAAGGTTTTTGCTAAATCTTCTCCAATTTGATAATGTTCTTCAGGGCCCTGGAACAATGCACAAACAATTACCTGCTTTGCGCCGATCCCTCCAAAAAAATCAAAGTGTTTACTCTCCTCACTTTCCCAATTAAAAACAGAGGGATGTGTTGGGTGTGCAACAAAATAAGTGATGTCTTCTCTTGCTGGTAAATGCCCTCCTACGGCTGCTGCCGGATCTAACGTGATCACAATACAACCGGATTTAAATTGATCTAAATATCCTGTTGCTACTTTTCCAATGAATACATCAGGAACGGCCAGAATTACAACGTCTGCTTCCGGTATGGCTTCATCGCCCGAAATGGTAACGCCTCTTTCCTTTAATCTTACTTTACCAGCATCACTTATTTCTATATAAGCAACCTCATATTTATTTGACTGAAGAAAATTATCGGTGAGCCTACAGCCCATTTTGCCGCCTGCTCCTACTAATGCTACTTTCATTGTTTATTGTTTTAGTTTGTTAAAGATCAATTTTGAGTAATACCTAAATATGCTTTTTCAAAAAATGTTTCATCTCCGTTTTGTCCACCTTTTAAAATAATCTGCAGGTTGTCCATTGCTGGTTTTGCAGAGTGAGACAAACACATCGGCGCCCCGGGTGCAAGCGGCATCAAAAATTCCAACGCAGAGATTTGTAACTGCTGGGTAATTTTACCAGACGTATCACCACCTACGGCAATCACTCTTTCCGTATGTGTTTTTTCCACTATCCTGCCGAGTAAACTGCCTAATAAATTGGGCAATTGTTCCTGTCCGCCTGAAATATTTTTTACTGCTGCAACAGAAGCATCATCTGGTCCCAAGGCGGAATAAATTATCAATGGCGCTTTCTTTTCGAGTGCTTCAACCGCCATTTCCTGTATTTTTGATTGCTCGGTATTTCGATTAGAATCGTTTAACAGCTGCAATGGATCAATTGCCAACGTTTGAAAGCCTTGTTGTTTTGCGAATTGAATTTGACCTGCAGTAACAGGAGAACAACTACCCGACATTACCAACATTTTTTCCGCCTTGCCAACGGGTTCATTTAAAACAGGCTGCTTATTTTCAGAAATCGTTTGATGAAAAATGGCATGCTCTACCGCAGACGAACCAACGATGAGTTGGTTTTTATTGCTGGCAATATTGCTGAGTAGATGTCCGATTGTATTAAAATGACGATCGTTTATGGTATCAAAAAGCAGGATTTCCCCATCTGCTACCTGTGTCAAATTTTTAAATGTGTCGCTCAAAGACTGTTCATTTCCATCGAGCGCCAATACATCTACCAAAGTGCTTTTTCTATCCGATTGCTTTTTTAAATGTCGCAGTAAATCACTTTCATCCATGGGTGTTATGGGATGCTTGGACATGGTGGGATGCCTGTCTAACCGATACGTAACCCCATTAACTCTTGCAAATAAATTACCAAATACAACAAAACGGTTTAGCCTTGGCATGCCAACCAGCAATGGAATAAACTTACTCTCAAAATAATTAGCAGCGATATCAATGGCCAATCCTATGCTGCCTGTTTTGGGAGATGAATCGAAAGTGGAACATATTTTATAATGGAAATAGTCTGCCTTCCAGTCTGCTATTTTTTTAAATATAGTTGGTAAATTATCCTGTAACTGCTCTGGTGAATAACTCCTGCTGATGCCTGCAACACCGGCAACTTGTGGCTGTTGGTTGGCAAATAATTTATTTTTAAAACGAAAGTTTTTAATAGCATCCATTGTTGGTGTCTCCATGAATAAAACAGTTGGGATACCCATCAATGCCAATGACTCCATTACATCGGTGGAGCCGGTAAAATCGTCTCCATAGTATGCCAGCTTTAAAAATGACGGATTACTTTTTTCCATAAAATTCCTGGGCTTTTTTTATCTGAGGGTATATGTCCGCAATGTCTGCCAATTGATTTCCTTTCATGCCTTCGCTCCAGGCAATTTTGATACTTTCCACACCCGCCTTCATACCGTCGGGATG
>JBBQEA010000155.1:0-12473 GCA_038320245.1 Chitinophagales bacterium
GGTCAGGCCGCTTTGCTGCCATTGTAATATCTTATCAAACATTGCAGGGGTTACATCTAATTTTAATGACATAGCATGTTTTGATAGCAAAACTATTTCATACATTCACGATACACAAGACGGCGTTGGACGTTCCTTTACTGCGTGTCCATTTTTTTACAGGACATAAAAAATAACACTATAAGAAATAGATAATTTAAATACTTTGTACTTTTCATAACTTTCATGTTTGGGTTAAAAATTTAGTTGTTTCAATGTCTGATTATACATAATCATCAATAGTCAGTTTTTTGCAAAACATTACATGTCCTATGTTTTATTCAGTCTTAAACTTTACAAAACATTAGCCCATTAAGAGTTGCTAATTAGCCATTAAATCAATTTGTAAAAAATGACTCTAAAAAAAATGTATAGGAGTTTTTTAACAGAGTTGCGGTCTGAAATCTAAACGACAAAATCTGATAAAAGTGAGGATAAGGGATGGATTAAAACAATGTTTTTTACCGGTAAAAATTAGCATTCTTATAGTCAGAAATTGTAAATCTTACTTTCATAAGAAGAGAAAATAATAATACTGATTACATTTCAAATATATATACAAATAAAATAAGTTTACAAATTATTAATTGAAATTACAATTGAATATAAAGTTGAAATTGTACTAAATCCAGTATAGCATTGACTTTTTAAAATTTATTGCTTTTTATTTTTAAGTATTTGTACTCAAAAAAATAGTAAATACCGAATAGCGTTTTGCTGGATTTTTCAATATTTAAACATGGGTTGCGACATGGAAAATAATTTATCATTATTAAGCTTTGTTATCAACCACCCGTTTTTTACAACATTGCTTTTGCGAGTGATAAAAATATTGCAATTTTTTGCAAATAGGATAGTTTATACTTTTATCTTAAAATTATCACAGTCCCTTTTAAAATTCCAGGAAATTGGTGCAGGTTAATACTATACACATAAGAACCGGCTGCCAGCGGCACTCCTTTAAACATACCATCCCATGCAGCATTGGAATTTTTATTTTCAAATACCTTTTGTCCAAATCTGTCGAACACGATTAACTCAAATGCAGGAAAAGCAGCTAAAGCCGGAATTTTCCAGGTATCATTTAAGCCATCGCCATTGGGTGAAAAAGCGGTTGGGATATAAATATCATTGAAAACAAATACATGCATTGCATCTGTAGCTGTGCCACACCCGTTGGCAGAAGTAACAGTTAATGTGTAATCCATTTCGGCTGTCGGATTGGCCATCGGCTGCAACTGTTGCGGATTGTCGAGGTTAACAGCCGGTTGCCATGAATAGTTAATTGACTGCCCGGTAGCACTGCCTTCCAGTAAAATGGT
Organism: Chitinophagales bacterium; assembly: GCA_038320245.1. Lineage (GTDB taxonomy): Bacteria > Bacteroidota > Bacteroidia > Chitinophagales > Chitinophagaceae > Ferruginibacter. Next base: position 1,362 of record JBBQEA010000155.1, read on the forward strand.
GCGGCCCTTGATGATTGTTTTATCCGGTCCGGCATTGGCAGTTGGCTTTTCATTCACGGTAATTAAAACAGTTGCTGTGTCTGTGCATGCAAATTGATTACTTACTGTTACCACATAGGCCGTGGTAGTTATTGGTGATGCTCCGGGATTGGCAATGCCAGGGGATGACAAGGTTGTAGCAGGCGACCATGTATAACCTATGCCGCCACCGGCATTCAGCTGAACGGCATCACCAGTGCAAATTGTTTTTGAAGAAAAACTAACCGTGGCTGTTGGTACGGGATTTACTTTTACTACGGTAGAATCCAGGTGAGAACAGCCGCTACTGTTGGTTACCAGCACAAAATATTTACCTGCCTGCGCCTGCTGAATCGCATTGATGGTGGCCGGTGCGCCGCTGGCAGTAAAATTATTTATGCCGGTCCATGCAAATTGTGTTCCGTCTGTTGCCGTCAGCTGCAGGTTGCTTCCTTCGCAAACCGGGCCATTGTTACCTGCATTGGGTACCGGGTTCGCCACTACATTCACAAACAGCGGATCTGCCACCACCCTGCATTGCAATGATGTGGCGTTACCAATTTCGGATGCCGTTAATCTGAATCCATAATTGCCTGCCGCGGCATTGGCCGCAAAAATTTTTGAAAGTGATGTGGTATTGGCACCTGGAATATCCGTCCATGTTCCGTTATTGATATTTTGTTGCCATTGAAATACAGGATTATTAAAGCCTGGCGATACTTTGCAGGTAAAGGCAAATGATTTTGATTGTCCCTGGCACACCACAGCCGTGTCTGTTGTATACCCTGTAATAGCAGGAGTCAATTTTGGTCCACAGGCACGAAAAGTAATATCATCCAAGGCAAGGTCGTTGCCACAACCTCCGGGAGCATTGTTAAAGATTCGCAGCACAACATCTGATACACTGGCAGGGGTTGTAAAGAAAAAACCGAACTGCTGCCATACAGGGCTGCTTTGGGAAGGTATGTCACCGCTGTTATACGTTTGAAGTATCGCACCATCTGTTTTTTCAATAGAGAAAGTCAGGTTGGGTTTATTGCCGTTGTTATTACAGGCCGACTGAAGTAACACATTTACTACCCACGCAGCGAATTCGTAAGTGGTATTTCCACAAAGGCCTTTCACCGTATCCAGGTAAAATGCACTCGGGTCGATAGAGGCATTCACCAGCATAAAATACCCGTTACCATTGCCCGTATGATCAGAGGTGAGGCTGTGCCAGGTGTTACCAAAACATGCTATTGTGTTGTTTCTTACTGTGTAAAAGCCATCACCGGGACAGTCGTTGTTGAAGTACCTATAGGCAGTAGTTGCTGCAGATAAGCTGGGACCGGGATTGGATCCTGATCCAAATGTGATGTTCACAATGGGATCTCCCAGGCTGCCCTGGCAAAGTTGAGCGTTTACAGTAGTAAGGCTGGCGGTCAGCAGTAAAACAAATGCTATCGAAAAAACTCTAAATCCTCTTCTCACAAAATTTTGTTTTTATGAAGTTTATGATATTCGGCTGCCTGTAAAACTTACAGGCAAAAGGTAAATAATTCATCGCCCTATTTAGCAATAGCCACACCAATAAAAGAATCCGCCGTGCCATAATATAAATACCATTTTCCTTTAAAATATACAAGCCCTTCGGAAAAAGTAGTACCCGCAGCATATTGTCCTGTTATTTCGTGCGGCAGCGATGGTTTTAATAAACAGGTGTCCGTTCTAAAAATAACTTTTTCCATATCGTTAATATCAAACACTGCTTCACCAACAGAATAGGTTCCTTTGGGCAAAGATGGATCTGCCTTTTCATTCTCTGCATTTTTACCATTGTACAATAATAAGATGCCCTTATCTGTTACCAATGCCGGCGGGCCGCATTCTGTAAGATCACTATCAAACATACCCGGCCGGGTGATCATTGCTTGTCTTAATTCCCCATTGTCGTCTACCAACGGGTTCCAGTCGTATAAATTTTCTGACCATGCCAGGTTTACAAAATGTTCTCCCCAGTACATCCAGTATTTATTATTAATTTTTGCCAGCACCGGTCGGCCATTCCTCATTTCAGTAACCATCGAGGCAGACTTGGATGCCATGTTTAAAAATTTACCACCATAAGCTCCAGCAAAAGCAGGCCCTTTTTTGGTCCAGTGAAAAAGGTCTTTTGAAATGGCGATGGATAAACGGGGCACATCATAATTCCATGCTGTAAATGCCATCACGTATTGACCATCGGCCGTTTCCACCACTCTTGGGTCTTCGCATCCGCCTGGGTAATCGTATTGCTTAAACGGGCTATTATCGGGATATAAAACCGGCCTGGGAAAATTTTTGAAATGCATACCATCACTGCTAACGGCAAGGCCTATACGTGAAGTTCGGCCACCCAGGATGGCTGCAGGATTGTCTTCGCTCCGGGTAAACAAATATACTTTTCCATTTTTTACGATCGCTGCCGGGTTAAACACATCGGCCTTTTGCCATTTTACTGTTGACTTTTTAAGTGAATCATAAAATACCAATGAGGAGTCGGCTTTTAAAATGGGTTTTGTTACTGGTTTATAAAACGCAGATAAATCAGCCAGTTTTACTTGTTGGGCCAGCGAAAAAACAGGCCATAAAAATATACTAAGGCAATAAAATATTTTTTTCATATGCAATGGTTGTATTGTAAAACAACACTCAATTTACTCTTTACTGCCGACTTCAGGCATTGTGATAAAAAGATTTTCATACAATTGCTGTTATACACCGGGCAAAAAAAAAGCCCGCAGTTGATACAATTGCGGGCGGGAATTATAAAAATTGAAAAACTTACTGCCCGAATACGAGCACCTGGAAAGTACCGGCAATCATTTTAGGTCTGCCGCCACCGGCTGGTGCAGCTTCAAGGTCTGCAGCAGGCAAATATATTTTGTGAGTTGCCTCATCCACTGCAATTGTTCTGGCAGATTTTTTTGTTGTGATGGTAGCTACTGTTTCAAATTTATTGCCTGCGACCTGTTTCACTACTGTCATATTGCCTTCACCATTGCTGGTATAAATCAACTGCTGTGCAGCATCATATCCCACACCATCGCAACCGGCACCAATGGCTATTTTATCCGCAACAGTTCCGTTAGTTGCATTGATGATCATCAATAATTTATTGTCGCTGCACCCGGCAAAAAGCATCTTTGTCTTTGCGTCGTATGCCAGTCCGGTAGGCGCTTCGCCCGGTAAAATCGACCAGTGCTTTTCAACTGTATTTGTTGCAATATCAACCACCACTATCTCATTCTTATCTTCGATATTTACAAATATTTTTCCCTGGTTATTGCTTACTGCTGTTTCAGGCTTTCCTCCCACTGCAATAGTGGCAACTACTTTTTCTGTTACGGGATCTATAACAGAAAGATCTTTACTTCGGCCATTGCAGGTGATTATTTTTTTGGAAAACTCATCATAAAAAATTGCATCCGGGTTTTCGCCTGTCGTAATTTGAGAAAGCACCCCATCTGTTTTTAAATCGAATACGGTTACGTTATTCAATCTTCCATTACTGGTATACCCTTTATTTAAGGAAGGAATAAATGCAATGCCGTGAACACCCGTTGTGTTGGAGATAACACCCAGCGAATCACCTGTCGTTTTATCTAAAATATTTACCTGTCCGCCATGAGAAACAAATAATTTATTCGAGTTGGGTTGTACAGCAAGGTAATCCCAGCCTCCATCGCTTTTTATATGAAAAGTATTTAGCAAATGGATTTTATCAGCTTGTGCCGTAGCTATCGTGGCTGTTCCAGCCAACAGTACTGTAGAAAGAATTAATCTGGCAAGTTGCATACTATTAAGTTTATAATAAAGTTAATGACAGATTCTGTAGCAATACTGTAGATAGTTTGATACCATTGAATGAAGTCTGCTTAGCAACGACCGCTGATTCCGTTATACTGAAATGTTAATACACCTGGTAGCATGAAAAAGAAAAATAGCAAATTGAAAACCCCGCAAACTTCGCTGGCTTCAATCGCCCAAAGTATTTTCTGTTAGAATTGCTATTTAAACAGATTTACCACAGAATTATCTTTTATTTTTAAGTATGAAGTTGCTGATAATAGAAGATGAACAAGCATTGAGAGACGCCATTCAACAATATATGGAAACGCAGGGCTACCTGTGTGAAATTGCCGGCAACTTTAAAGAGGCGATGGATAAAATTGATTTCTACGAATACGATTGCATTCTTATTGATATTGGTTTACCAATGGGTAGTGGTTTAGATATAGTAAAAGAATTAAAATCAATAAAATCAAAAGCAGGTATCATTATTATTTCAGCAAGGGATGCAGTGGATGATAAAATAATGGGCTTACACCTGGGAAGTGATGATTACTTAACTAAACCTTTCCATCTATCGGAGTTGAATGCGAGGGTAGCAGCCATTATACGACGGAGGCATTTTGGTGGAGAAGAAAAAATATTGTTCAATGAAATTGAAATTTATCCTGCTGCAAAATCTGTAAAGGTGAATGATAAATACCTTGATTTAACCCAAAAAGAATATGACCTGCTGGTTTATTTTATCAGCAACAGGGGCAGGCTTATTACAAAAAGTGCATTGGCCCAACATATTTGGGGAGACCAATATGACCAGGCAGAGAGCTACGATTTTTTATATACTCACATAAAAAATTTGCGAAAAAAAATGATGGAATCCGGTACGGCAGATTACATTAAAAACATTTATGGTACCGGCTATAAGTTTACCGATAATTAACGAGTTACTACAAATGAAATTACTAACAAGAACCACTATTTATTATTTACTTTTTAGCCTGCCGCTATTGCTGCTAAGCGGCTTGTTTTTGTATTACAGTATTGAAAAGGCCCTGCAGCACGAAGTTGACGAAGAATTAGAAAACAGTAAGGTGATATGGATACAACACTTAAACAATTTGCCAGCAGATAAAGACATACTGGAATTAAATAACCCCTACGTACAAATAGAAAAAACCAATGTTGCCTCGGCTAATAATTTTTATTCTGATACACTGGTATATGAGCCGCTGGAAAAAGGAACAGATGCTTACAGGAACCTTACCGTTTTTATTGAGCACAACAATCAACAGTATAAACTCTCTTTTCAACGCTCCGTGCTGGAACACCAAGCGGTTTTTAAAAAATTGATCGTGTTAATGGTGTATGTTTTTGGAGGACTACTGCTGCTATTTCTAATGATCAATTTCTACATCAATAAAAATCTATGGAAACCTTTCAACAACTCCCTGCAAAAAATAACCACGCTCAATATGCAGCAGCTACAGCAGGTGCATTTTGATAAAGTGGCTATCAGTGAATTTAATGCCTTGAATAATTCGCTAAATGCCATGACAAAAAAAATGCACGGTGATTATCTTTCAATGAAAACCTTTACCCAAAATGCAAGTCATGAAATACAAACACCGCTGGCAATCATTCAATCAAAACTGGAATTATTGTTGCAGGATAACCTGCTGACGGAGCAGCAAATTGTTGCCATCTCATCTGCCTTTGAAGCTACCCAACGATTGAGTAAACTAAACCAGGCACTTTTGCTGATTACAAAAATTGAAAATAACCAATTTGATGCCAGCGAGGCTATTAGTATAAAAGCCGTTGTTGAAAAATACCAATCATTTTTTGCTGAATTACTGGATCAAAAGAAAATAGCACTTAGTATAATTGTAAATGCTGACTGGCCCTTATTCATTCACGCTTTGCTGGCAGATATGTTGATATCAAATTTGTTTAGCAATGCCATCAGGTATAGCAATCAACATGGCAGCATTACCATGGCAATTAATCAGGATAGCTTTGAGATTATCAACACCAGTACAATGCCACCCATTACTTCAACCCGGTTATTTCATCGCTTTATTAAACACGATAGTGCAACAGGCAATGGGCTGGGGCTTGCCATTGTAAAAGAAATTTGTGATACCAATAATATTGAGATACGTTATACACATGACAATACAGCTCATCGGTTTAAACTCAGTGCTTCCTAACAATTTAACGAAATGAAAAAACGTATACAGCTTTTAGTGAGTCAACTTACCCTGAAATCGCTTTTGGTTGCATGTTTATTCATAGTCTTTCTTTTTCTTTTCGCATTGATCACGCATGAAGTGGTTTATGAAAATGAAGCATCGTTTGATGAAAAGACGATCCTCTTCTTTTCAATGCACTCGTCACCAGCTCTCATCCAGGTAATGCGTGGCTTTACTTTTTTAGGCTCCTTTTATTTCCTGGCGCCAGCCTATTTATTGCTGACAGGATATCTTTTGTTTAATAAAAAAACTGCCTATGGCATTAGTGTATTGGCAATTGCAATTAGCAGTACCCTCGTAATGTTTGGATTAAAATTGCTTTTTGGCCGCCATCGGCCTGCCTTGCCGTTAATACAGGGTGTAGCGGGTTATAGCTTCCCTAGCGGGCATGCGCTTTCGTCATTTATTTTTTGTAGCATTTTATGTTACCAGGTTTGGTTAACACCCCTGCGAACGATTTGGAAATGGATATTTATCACGCTGTTAATGTGCGTAGCTATTGCTATTGGCATTAGCAGAATTGTATTGAATGTGCATTACGCCACCGATGTATTGGCAAGCTTCTGCCTGGGAATTGTATGGGTTTTGCTATCGTTTGCGGTATTTGAAAAATGGAATCGTTAATACCGGTATTAAACCTGATTAACTAATATCACTTAATAATAGGATTGTGTAATTAAAAGTAATTTCTGTTACTCAGTTTTAGTCCTTCGCCGCCCTGATAAATTTACCGTCTTTAGTAAACAGCATATCTACTCCATTCACTTCCGCTTCGTAATTTATTTCGCCATTGGCTTTTGTAATAATTGCTGCTTCCTTAATTTTGCCACCCTTGTAATTTTTAGTTATGTATAGGGATACAGCAGCCGGTAAAGTGGCAATTCTTACATCTTTCTCAGTTTCTATTTTATTGCCATTGGCATCATACAATGCCGACATACTACTACCGTTTTGTTTAAAGTTTGCTTCATAATTTATTTTTTCTTTTTCCCATGTTGCAGTAATTCCAGGAAAGTCTTTTGTAAAGGAAGTTGTTATTACAGCCGGAACTTTAGCTGCTGCTATCTTTTGCGCAGAAACTGTCAAATTAAAGAGCGTACCTGATACCAGTACGGCTAACATTACCTTTTTCATAATTGTAAATTTATTAAGTTGATAATGTTGTAAATCTATAATCAAACTCTGTTTACAATCTGAATATTGTAAAATACTTTGAAATAAACTGTTTGACGATGGAAGCATAAGAACACACAATAAGGCTGTAGGTGTTATTCCTGTTTAAAAAATCATCACGGCTGTTCCGGCAATAATCAGCAACGCCCCAATAGCAGTTTTAATAGTCAACGCTTCTCCTAAAAACACTACGGAAAGAATGATAGTAAGGGCAACACTTAATTTATCTACCGGCGCCACCTGTGACACTTTACCTATTTGGAGGGCTTTAAAATAAAATATCCATGAAAGCCCTGTTGCAACGCCGGAGATAATTAAAAAAATAAGGTTGTGTTTAGATAATGTGGCCAATCCCTTTGCTTCACCCCTTGCCAGCACAATGCCCCACGCTACCATTAAAATAATAATGGTGCGGATGGCCGTAGCCAGGTTGGAGTTTACATTGGTAATACCCACCTTCGCGAAAATGGCGGTGAGTGATGCAAACAAGGCAGACAACAGTGCATAAATCCACCACATAAGTATATATTTTTTAGATGAAAAAACAGATGATTGACAATTGAAAAATCACCATCAATTTTTACGATGTATCAGTCTTAAAAATGAGGGTAACACTATCAGTAACAAAGGCAGTGCCACACATAAACCACCAATAACGGCAATGGCCAAAGGTTGGTGCAATTGTGCCCCTGCACCCAGCCCCAATGCAAGCGGCAATAAGGCTATGATGGCTGCACTGGCGGTCATTAATTTAGGTCTGAGTCTTGCCGCAATAGCAAATACAATGCTTTGCTCTATATCCATTGTAAGCCTTGCCTGGGCAAATTGCTGGTAGGTAAAAATTGAATTTTCTCCAATGATACCTACAATCATAATGATGCCTGTATAACTGCCCACATTTAATGGTGTGTTGGTAAGATAGAGTGCCAGCAAACATCCCGCTACGCCCAACACCGCTAAAACAATAATAACAAAGGACACAATAAAATCACGAAATAAAACCAACAATACGATAAAAACCAGTAAACAAGCGGTTAACAAAATAATCAGCAATTCGCTGAAAGCCTTTTGCTGCTCCGCATAAGATCCACCATACTCAACATGATAGCCCTGCGGCAGCGACAATTTCTGCTGCATGTTTTGCTGAATCTCCTTTAAGGTGCTACCCAAATCGCGGTTGTCCAGCCTGGCAGTTACAACGCCAATCATTTTTTGATTTTCTCTTTCTATCTCCGCAACGCCTTTTTCCAGGCGTATTGTGGCGACCGTACTGATGGGCTTCAATGACCCGTTGGGCAATAAAATATTACCCGCATTTAATGAACTCACCGTGGTACGCAATGCATTGGGATAGATCATGCGAATGTTCACCAATTGTTCCCTTTCCATCACGGTGCTGATCACATTTCCTTCCAACTGTGTTTGTAATTGAAACTGAAAATCGGTCGGTGTAATTCCGAATTGTGCCAGCCTCGCCACATTAGGTTGTACCATCACTTGCGGACCGGCAATTACAATTCCATCAAAAACATCCGCAGTGCCATTTACGTCCCGTACGATATCTGCAACCTGCCTGGACAGTGCCTCCAGTGTTTGCCGGTTATCGCCATACACTTTTATTTCAACCGGCTGTACACTGGTCATAAGGTCACCCAGCATATCACCAATCACCTGGCCAAAATCAACTTTTAATTGCGGAAGTGTGGCTTCAATTTTGGCTCGTAAATCTGCAGAAACATCATCCGTGGTTTTACCCCGTTTCTTTTTTAACTGTATCAGGTAATCACCGCGGTTGGGTTCCGTAATAAAAAATCCCATTTGGGTACCAAGGCGACGGCTATAACTGGCCACCTCCGGCTGTTGTTGGATGATATGGTCCACTTCCTTCAGCATCCGGTCTGTCTCTTCCAAAGTGGTGCCAGGCGGGCTGTTGAAGTCAAGCACAATACCGCCTTCATCCATTTCGGGTAAAAAGCCCGATGGCAGTTTTCCGGGCAATAAATAAATAATAACTCCGCAGACCATCGCAAATAAAATTCCTATCCAGGCATGTCGCACAAAAAAACGGATCCATCTTCCCCGCCCCTGGTGCTTTATTTCAGCAACAGGATTGCTCTCTATTTTAACCGGCTTATCTTTTGGACTAAATAATAAAAACAATGCCGGCAGTACCAGCCAGGTAATGAAAAAAGAAACTGTTAAGGTAATCACCATGGTGAAGGCCAACACTTTAAAATAGGCACCGGCAACTCCACTCATTAAAATGAAAGGGATAAAAATAACGATTGTACTGAGCGACGACCCTACCATTGCCGGTAATAAATAATGAATGGCCTTACCAACAATTACAGGCATGGTTTCGTCCGGGTGTTCTTCATGACTGCGATGTATTTGCTCCACTACAATTACAGCATCATCAATCATCAGCCCGATGGCAGCGGCAATAGCGCCGAGTGTCATAATGTTAAATGTATAACCAACAGCATTTAGTACCACAAGTGTTAAAGCAAGCGTGGATGGAATTGTCAGCAATAAAACCAAACTGGATTTAAGTGAACGTAAAAAAACAACCACCACAACAATGGCCAGCACAATACCGATCCACAAAACATCTTTAATACTTTGCACACTGTCCTGCACAAAATCTGCCTGCAAATAGTAAGGCCTTATTTTTATGTCTTTTGGTAAAATGCTTTCCAGCTCTTTTACCTTTTGTAATACGCCTTTGTTTACATCAATCAGGTTGGCCGAAGGTTGCTTTATCACCGCAATCAATGGAACATCTTTTCCGTTCGCATTGATTTTGATGTATTCTTTCATCTCTGCAATTTGCACCGTCGCCACATCTTTCAGCAGTACAATTCTTTTGGCCGAATTCAATACAATTAAATTTTCCAGTTCGGCTTTTCCATTCACAGCATTGTCAGTAAGCGTTAGGTATAACCTGTTATAATCGCTGATATAACCGTTGGATTGCAGTACATTCGACTGCCCCACCACCGTGGCAATCTGCTGCGGCGTTATGCCGGCCTGGGTTAATTTATCGGGGTTTAATATTAACTGATACTCCTTTGTTTTGCCGCCAATTACCGCTACATCCGCAACGCCTGGGGTTGCTGCAAGAAAAGGTTTTATCTGTAGCTGTGCTATTTTTTTTAACTCCACCTGGCTGCGATTACTCTCTACTGAAAATCCCATCACTGGCAAAATCGAAGGATTCATTTTCTCTACTGTAATCTGTGTGCCTGCTAACAGGTTAGCCCGTATTTCGTTGATCAGCGATTCCATTTGCAACTTTGCCAGGTCAACATTGGCGTTCCATTTTAAAAACACAGAAATTTCGCAACTGCCTCTTGATGTAGTGCTGCGGATATAGTCCAGCCCCTCGGTTCGCTTGATGACATTTTCCAGCGGTATAGTAACTGTTGTCATCATCTTATCAACCGGCTGCTGGCCTGCATCTGCAATCACTTTTAATTTAGGAAAAGTAATGTCAGGAAAAAGCCCCGTCTTTAAAGTGGAGTAACTATAAATACCCGCCAGTATCAGCAATACAGCCAACCCAAGCAAAGGCTTTTTATAATGCGTGTGAAATTGTTTCATTCAATTTTTATAAACTGCCATCCTGTTTTTTAAAATATTTTTTTGTCCAAACTAAAGGTACTTTGGTGATCATTTGTGGCTGCCCGTCCCGATTTTTTATCGGGATCGCACGCTTCAATGATGAGAATTCGCTGCACTTCGGGTTGAATATTTTTTATATCGTTTAACTCTGATCTATATAATTTTTATTTACTGCCAAATAGTTTCATAAAAAAGCACACTTCAATAAACAGTCATCTTCCAGGTTTCCCTT
>JBBQEA010000156.1:0-12469 GCA_038320245.1 Chitinophagales bacterium
AGAAGAATTCCCTATGTTCAGCAACCAGTTAAAATGGACGCTGATTACTGATAAAATCACAAAAGAAAATCAACTGGAAGTTAGTCAGCAGGAATTGAAAGATGCTATGCTGGCTGAGGTAATGCGCTACTTTGGCGGTGCCACTCTTGGTGACGATACCAGCTGGTTGGGTGCATATGTAGACAGAATGATGAAAGACGAAAAGCAGGTGGAAGCTACTTACCACAGACTTGTAACAGATAAATTATTTACCTGGGCACAAAGCCAGGTTACGCCTGCAGAAAAAGAAGTAACGCCCGATGAGTTGAATGCCATGCAGCATCATCACCATTAATCCCAATCGCCCTTAGGGCAATAAAATACGATTAGAAAAGCCGGAGCATTTAGTTGTTCTGGCTTTTTTATTGGACAAAATAAATTAATGGATAGTCATCCAACCATTTAAATAAATCAGCGCTTTTACAAAGTTTATCTTGACAATTCTTTTAAAAAATCAACTTAATCCTTTTAAATCTGTTTATAAACAATATTACAAATCCCAATTAGAGTTCGCTCTTCCGACTTTTTGTCGCATTTTTTTTATAGCACATTATTTGGGTATTGCAATCGACTATATTTGTCATTCTAAAAATTATTTACATGAATGTTGGAAAAGAATTTGAAAAATATGCGGTTCACCACCGCGGCATCAGCAGTAACTTATTAGATGATTATCAAAAGAAAAATGCTAATAAATTCAATACCCAATCACCCCAATTTGGCGGTCCGGGAGGCATTACCAACCTCACCCCCAACATCATTGAAGAAAGGCCCATGAACATTGCCGTAATGGATGTGTACAGCCGTTTAATGATGGATAGGATCATTTTTATGGGCTACCCGGTTAGTGACGAAGTAGCCAATATCATCACCGCCCAATTTTTGTTTCTAGAAAGCACCGACCGTACAAGAGACATACAGATGTACATTAACTCCCCCGGAGGCAGTGTGTATGCAGGTTTGGGCATGTACGATACCATGCAGTTTGTAACACCCGATATCTCCACCATTTGTACCGGTATGGCCGCAAGTATGGCCGCAGTATTGATGTGTGCAGGCGCACCGGGCAAACGTACCGCTTTAAAACACAGCCGCATTATGCTACACCAGCCAAGTGCAGGCGCCGGCGGACAGGCAAGTGATATCGAAATCACTGTAAACGAAGTAAAAAAAATTAAGAAAGAATTGTACGAAGTAATTGCCCATCACACCGGCCAGCCCTTTGATAAAGTAGCAGCCGACTGTAGCAGGGATTACTGGATGACATCTGCCGAAGCAAAAGAATATGGTATTGTTGATGAGGTGTTACATATTAACCCAAGAAAGGCGAAGAAGGATTAGTGCCCACAACCTCCCGATAAAAATCGGGACAGGCCTAAGGAGCAACTAAATAAATTACATTTTTTTGAGCCTGGCTTTTGTAATACTATTTAGCTTCATTGGCGTCGCACTCTTGTACATAATTTCAATATTGTACTTTTAAAAATAACGATGTTTAATTGGCAGACTAAACCATCTAAACGAACTAAACGAACTAAACTTTTTAAAATGAATTTATACAATAATCAATTCCGCTTTCGCAACGAAGACGAAGAAACACCCAAAGAAATGCCCGAAAACCCCATGGAAAAAATGATGGGTAGCTGGCAGTTCGACAAAAAATTTATTGAACAACGCAAAATATTTTTGTGGGGCGTGGTAGATGATAAAAGCTGCAAAGACATTACTGCACGCCTGCTTTATCTGGAAGCACTAGACCCTGGCAAAGAAATTACTTTCTACATCAGCAGCCCAGGTGGTATGGTTACCAGCGGTATGGTAGTTTACGATACCATGAAAATGATCAGTAGCCCCGTTAGCACTATCTGCATGGGGATGGCAGCAAGTATGGGAAGTATTTTATTGAGTGGCGGTACCAAGGGTCGCCGTTTTATTTTCCCTCATGGAGAAGTAATGATACACCAGCCTAGCGGTGGCGGACAAGGTACCAGTGCCGATTTGGAAATAATGGCATTACAAATGATGAAAACCAAAGAAATGGGCGCCCGCATTTTAGCCGAAAACTGCGGACAAACATTCGAAAAAATCATGAAAGACTTCGACAGGGATTACTGGATGGATGCCACAGAATCGGTAGCGTATGGTATTGTAGATGGCGTCTTGGATAAGGTTTAGTAGCCAGGTGATACTGTTTTAAAATAATTATTTATATAAAAGGCCGGATTAAATCCGGCCTTTTATCGCCAGTTATGGCAACAAACCTTTTACGAAACTTACTATCTTTGCAAAATGGCAAAACAACAACATTTACATTGTTCCTTCTGCGGTCGCAGCCGTGATGAGGTTAAAATATTAATAGCAGGTCAGGAAGGGCACATTTGTGAAAACTGTGTAGAGCATGCACAGGATATTATTGGCCAGGAATTATTGATTTATCCTGAAAAAAAAACCGATAATAAAGCTGGTAAACTCACCGTAAAAAAACCAATTGAAATAAAAAAGTTTTTAGATGAATACGTAATTGGTCAGGATGATGCAAAAAAAATACTGGCCGTTGCCGTTTACAATCACTACAAACGACTCAACCAAAAGGTAGAGAATGATGTAGAGATTGAAAAAAGTAACATCATTATGGTGGGCGAAACAGGTACTGGTAAAACCCTGCTTGCCAAGAGTATTGCCCGTATGTTGAATGTGCCATTTGCCATTGTGGATGCTACCGTTTTTACTGAAGCCGGCTATGTGGGCGAAGATGTGGAAAGCATGCTCAGCCGTTTGTTGCAGGCCTGTAATTATGATGTGGCTGCTGCTGAAAAAGGAATTGTTTTTATTGATGAAATTGATAAGGTTGCCCGTAAAAGCGACAACCCATCCATTACCCGTGATGTAAGCGGCGAGGGTGTACAACAAGGTTTGCTCAAATTGCTGGAAGGCACCGAAGTACTGGTGCCACCACAAGGAGGCCGCAAGCATCCTGAGCAAAAATTAGTAAAAGTTAATACACAAAATATCCTCTTTATTTGTGGCGGCGCTTTTGACGGTGTGGACAGAATCATTGCCCGCAGGGTAAATACACACGCCATTGGTTTTAATGTAAATAAAGAGTTGCAGGAATTTCAGCAGAAAAATTTATTACAGTTTGTAAATGCAGTTGATTTAAAACAATTTGGTTTGATACCGGAGTTGTTGGGTCGTTTACCCGTAATTACTTACCTCGATCCATTGGATGCGCCTACCTTGCGCAATATTTTAACAGAGCCTAAAAATGCACTCGTAAAACAATTTACCCGCCTATTCGATATAGAAGGTATTGCCCTAAGTTTTGAGCCGGAAGTATTTGATTTTATGGTAGAAAAAGCATTGGAGTATAAATTAGGTGCAAGAGGCCTGAGAAGTATCTGCGAAAGCATTTTAACCGACGCCATGTACGAACTGCCTTCTCAAAAAGTTAAATCATTTGAGGTAACACTTGAGTACGCATTGCGCAAATTCAATACCAGCAAAATGAGTATGTTGAAAGTAGCTTAGTTAATTGATAATTGGATAATTGATAAGTCATATTTTATAATTGATAATGATGCAACCTGATTGGGTTGCATTTTTTTTGTTGGTATGCTGCTCTCAAATTCTTCAACTCATCGCACAATAATCACGGTCCCTTTTAACACAGGCCGGTTGTTTTTAAGGTCAATTACGTAGGCGTAAGCGCCTGCAGACAGCGCTGTATTATTCATTTTGCCATCCCATACTTTATTGGTGGTACTTTCATAAACCTTTTTACCAAACCTGTCATATACGCTAACAACTGCCGCAGGAAATGCCGCCAATGCTTCAATACGCCAGGTATCATTTACCCCATCTCCATTAGGCGAAAAAGCATTTGGAATATAAATATCATCAAACACTTTCAACAGCATGGTATCGGTACCAACGCCACAACCAATGGTTGAAGTTGCACTCAATACATAGACAGTACTAAAGAGTGCGGTAGCAACCGGAGCCAGTAAACTAGCGTCATTTAAATACAGGTCAGGTGTCCAGGTATAGGATACATTTGCCGCATCAGTAATGTTTCCATCAAGTATTACAGACTGCCCTTTTATTATACTTTTATCGGCACCGGCACTTACAATAGGTTTAATATTTACAAAAACCAGCACACTGGCAGTATCTGTACAATTATTATTTCCCGTAACGGTTACGGTATAGGTTGTAGAATTTCCTGGGGCGGCCATCGGATTCGAAATGGTAGCATCCGAAAGGCCATTTACAGGCAACCAGGCATAACTATTTCCACCGCTTGCTATCAAAGCAACCGAATCGCCGATACATATTTGTTGCGTACTACTAACTACGGCCGCAGGTATGGGAAAGGTAGCCACCATTGTAGTATTGGAATCCTTACAACCAAACTGATCACCTACGATAACAGTGTACAAACCGGCCGCATTGGCAGCAATAAAAGAAGGGTTGGCTTCCGCAGATGTAAAGCCTGCAGGCCCTGTCCAGTTGTAGGTTACACCACCAGTTGCTGATAAACTGATGGTGCTATTTTCACATACCGGCCCGCTGTTTCCTGCTGTTGCAACTGGCAGGTTGTGGGTTGTTACGGTAATTGAATTGGATACTACCTGGCAATTGTTGCTACCAATACCGCTACTTTCTACAACAATAAGCCTGTATTTATAATCTCCTACGCCTGTTGCAGCTCTGTTATAAGTGAGTGCTGTAGCACCTGCAATATTTGCCCAGTTAAAGGTATCAGTACTTACCTGCCACTGAAATGCTGGTGTAGTGTACCCACTGCCTACCGTAGCTGATAAAGCAATGGCAGCGGTATCTCCATTACAAACATCAACGATTGATTGATTACCATTAGTAGTACTGACAGTTACAGTAGGCCTTACATTTACAACAACCAGCACACTGGCAGTATCTGTACAATTATTACTTCCGGTAACGGTTACGGTGTAGGTAGTAGAATTTCCTGGGGCCGCCATCGGGTTGGAAATGGTAGCATTTGAAAGGCCATTTACAGGCAACCAGGCATAACTATTTCCACCGCTTGCCAGCAAAGCAACGGAATCGCCGATACATATTTGTTGCGTACTACTTACAACAGCCACTGGTATTGGAGTGGTAGTCACCGTAGTGGTACTGGTATCCTTACAACCAAATTGATCAGTTACAATAACTGTGTATAAACCAGCCGCATTGGTAGCCAAAAAAGAAGGGTTGTCTTGCGCAGATGTAAAGCTTGCAGGCCCTGTCCAGCTATATGTTTCGCCACCAGTTGCTGATAAACTGATGGTACTGTTTTCACAAACAGGCCCGCTGTTTCCCGCTGTTGCAACTGGCAGAATGTGAACTATAATTTTAACCGTATTGGAGGCTACCCTACAATTACTGATACCAATGTTGGTACTTTCTGCAACAGTTATCCTGTAGTAATAATTACCTGTTCCAGTTGCATTCCTGCGATAGGTAAGGTTGGTGGCGCCTGGGATATCTGTCCAATTAATACTATCCGGGCTAAGCTGCCATTGAAATGCCGGAGAAGCATATCCACTGCTAACATTGGCAGATAAAGTTGTTGAAGAAGTATCTCCGCTACAAATATCAATTACAGATTGATTGGTACTGGCTGAGCCTGCTGTAACAGTAGGGCCGCATGGCCTGAAAGTAATATCGTCCAAAGCAAGATCATTACCACAACCGCCAGGTGCATTATTGGTAAGTCTTATCACAACTGTGCTGCTGGTAACAGGTGTAGTAAAAAAAAATCCGTATTGCTTCCACACAGGGCTGGATGTTGGTGCAATATCACCCGTATTGTAGGTACCTAAAACAATTCCGGTAGTGCTCTCAATATTAAAGGTAAGTTTTGGCTGGATGGTGTTTCCGTTGCAGGCCGAAGGAACAATTACATTCGTAATCCATGCCCCAAATTCATACTTGGTATTGGCACATAAATTTTTTACGGTGTCAACATAAAAATCCCCTGGTGTTACAGAGGCATTTACCAGCATCATATAACCGGTAATATCTCCGGGTGTATGATCTTCATTATAGGCAAGCCAGGTGCTTCCAAAACATCCGAATGTATTATTCACAATCGTATAAGATCCATCATCGGGACAAACGCTGTTGGTAAAGGAATAGGTAGTAGTTCCCGGAGCAAGCCTTAGACCGGGATTAGGGCCTGAGCCAAAAGTGAGGTTTACCACCGGGTCGCCCAAACTGCCGGTGCATATTTGTGCTTTGGAGGTTGCTATCAGTGTAAACATTAAAAACACCAGAATTACAAAAAACGGGGAATGTGAGGTAAATTTTTTCATTTATTAAATTCAAAATAATTCAATACAAATTGCTGTTATTAATACGGGCCTGCTAATACTGGCATGAGTTGCCAATATTTGCCTACAATTTCACGCTATTTTTTCAAATATTAATTTCATTTTAGGTGGTTGACTTTTTTCATTTTATTTTTACCGCCGTTTAAATGCAAATTAGAATCGGTTATTAAAAAAATAACAACAAGTAACAAGATTTTTATCAATTATATAATTATCAATTTTCAACTAATATTATTATGGTAGACGTAATTCTTGGCCTGCAGTGGGGCGATGAAGGAAAAGGAAAAATCGTGGATTATTTTGCACCCAATTATGATGTAGTTGCCAGGTTTCAGGGCGGGCCAAATGCAGGGCATACACTTTATGTAAACGGACAAAAAGTAGTACTGCACCAAATACCGAGTGGCATTTTTCATGCAGATAAAATTAACCTGATAGGTAATGGTGTAGTGTTAGATCCTGTTACCTTAATGAAAGAATGTGCAACTGTTGCAGCTATGGGAGTAGATTACAAAAAAAATCTTTTCATCAGCCAGCGTGCCCACTTTATTTTACCTACACACAGGGCATTGGATAAAGCAAGCGAACTACAAAAAGGCAACGATAAAATTGGTTCTACCCTTAAAGGTATCGGCCCGGCCTATATGGATAAAACCGGCCGCAATGGCTTACGTATAGGCGATTTGCTGGATAAAAGTTTTACCTCACAATACATTAAACTACGGCTGAAACACCAACGCCTGCTGGATAATTATAATTTTCAGGAAGACATCAGCAGTTGGGAAGATGAATTTTTTGAAGCTGTTGAAAGGCTGAGAAGTTTCAATATTGTAAACGGTGAATATTTTATCAACGACAAATTAAGTGAGGGCAAAAGAGTATTGGCCGAAGGTGCACAGGGAAGTATGCTGGATGTAGATTTTGGCACTTTCCCGTTTGTAACCAGCAGCAATACCATCACTGCCGGCGTTTGCAGCGGACTAGGCATTGCACCACAAAAAATTAAAGATGTATTGGGCGTTTCAAAAGCATATTGTACAAGGGTTGGCAGTGGTCCGTTCCCTACCGAACTGCATGACGAAACCGGTGAACTGATTAGAAAAACAGGCAGCGAATTTGGCAGTACAACCGGCAGACCACGTCGATGCGGCTGGATTGATTTGGTAGCATTAAAATTTGCCTGCATGATAAATGGTGTAACGCAAATCATAATGACAAAGGCAGATATTTTGGATGCCTTGCCAGAATTGAAAGTTTGTCAATCTTATTCGATAGATGGTGTGGAAACAAATGAAGTACCGTTTCAGATGAACAAATTGGATATTGTGCCTGTTTACGAAAGTTTTGAAGGTTGGCAATGTGACAGTAGTACAATTAACACTTACGAAAACCTGCCTGCAAAAATGAAAGCATATGTGCAACACCTCAATCAGTTTTTGCAAGTGCCTGTAACCCATATCAGTAACGGACCAGGACGGGATCAAATAGTAAAAGCATAAAAAAATAATTAAAATAAAAGCCTTTTTATTTGGCTAATTAAAAATCTCTAAGAAAATTTACAGTTCAATTTATCAAAATGGCAAAAAAATCTACCGAAGAAAAAACTCCTACTCCCAAAGTAACAGGCGCCGAAAAGAAAGCTCCTGTTAAATCAACTGCTAAATCCAAAAAGGAAGAAGATGATGATGACGATGACGAGCTGGATGAAGATATCAAACCGGTAAAAAAAGGTAAAGCATCTTCCAAAAAAAGTAAAGACGATGACGATGATGAAGAAGATGATGTAGAAGTGGAAGACGAATGGGAAAAACCAGAAGAAGGTGATGATGACTGGGATCCTGACTTTGCTGAATTTGATGTACCGAAGTCAAAAACAAAAAAGCCTGCCGGAAAAAAATCTGCCAAAGATGATGACGATGATTTTAAAATTGATGACGATTTTAAAGATCTTGGTTTTGATGATTTAGGTGGCGGAGGTAGTGGTTTTGATGATGATGATGATTTTTAAAATAAATGCGAAAATTACAGGTTGCTGTATAGGCTTTAATACTAACAAGTGAAAACAGCTGTCTCTTTTCCGATTGATAATTTTAATGATACCAAAATACAAATGTTGAATTGGGCAAACCGGTTCAACATTTTTTGTTTATTGGATAATCATCAATACCATTTTGAAACACCTGCCTTTGAGTGCTTACTGGCAGCGGGTTGTAAAGCCGCTTTATCGGCCAATGCAGGTACAGCCTTTGAGCAATTAAGGCTATTTAGCCAACAAAATCCGGGCTGGTTATTTGGTCACTTTGGGTACGATCTTAAAAATGAACTGGAAGCATTACAATCCAATAATACCGATGGCATTGGCTTTAGCGATTTGTATTTTTTTGTACCGGAAATTGTAGTTGAATTGTCAACAAAAAGCTTGAATATTTATTGCGAAACAAATGAAGCGCAGGATATTTTTACTGCTATAAAAAATTCCCCGGTTTGCATTCCGAAAGCAGAAAATAAAAATCCCATTACAATTCAACAGCGTATTTCCAGGCAATCATATATTTCCGCAGTACAGGCCTTGCAGCAACATATTCTTAGGGGCAATTGTTATGTAATTAATTTCTGTCAGGAATTTTTTGCTTCGGCAGCAAACATTAATCCATTGGAAATTTACCAGTCATTAACATCCATTTCCCCCAGTCCATTTGCAGCTTTGTATAAAGTAAATAATCAATTTTGCATTAGTGCCAGCCCGGAACGTTACCTGAAAAAAACGGGTAATCTCCTTCTCTCCCAGCCCATAAAAGGAACTGCAAAACGACAGGTAGATAACCACCGGTTAGATGAAGAAAGTAAACAGCAATTATTAAATAGTGAAAAGGAAAAAAGTGAAAATGTAATGGTAGTAGATCTTGTAAGAAACGATCTGGCAAGGGTTTGCAAAGAAGGTTCTGTTAAAGTAGCAGAGCTGTTTGGCATGTATAGTTTTCCGCAGGTACACCAAATGATCAGCAGCATACAAGGCATACTTGCAGAAGATGCTGACTGGATAGATGCGATAAAAGCTACATTCCCCATGGGCTCTATGACGGGTGCCCCTAAAAAAAAGGTGATGCAGTTAACAGAGCAATATGAGCAAACAAAAAGGGGCTTATATTCAGGGGCAATTGGCTATGTACACCCCAATGGAAATTTCGATTTTAATGTGGTGATAAGAAGTATTCTGTACAACGCAGCCACAAAATACATATCCTTTCAAACGGGCAGTGCCATTACCTTTAACAGCATTGCAGCAGCTGAGTATGAGGAGTGTTTACTAAAAGCGGCAGCACTTATACAGGTATTGCAACCAGGCACCAATTCTAATGAGTAGAATACATTTTTTGTCATTTTGAAAAAGCTGGTAAATCAACTACCAAATTGCCTAAACAAACTAAACCCCTAATCTTCTAAACTCAATACAACATCAACAATTAATTCCCCTAAACAATCTAAACCCTCTAACCTCCTAAACTTAATCCGGGTTAACATCAACTATTAATTCTCCTAAACAATCTAAACCCTCTAACCTTCTAAACTTCTTAACCCACCCCCTACCCTTCATCAATACTGGTAACGCCGCCACTCACTGCAAACTTCATACTTTCCGATGCACTGATATTGGTAATTTCCTTAACCCTGCTTCTGGGAATAATATATACATTACCTGAAACAGAATAAGCCATCGGTATATAAACAGCCACATAATCTTTAAACCCAAAGTCTGCCATATCATCCTGTGTAATAAAACCAACCCGCCATACATCTTTGTCATCGATATTTGCCAGCACACTTTTAGTAAACTTCTTTTTATCTCCTGCAAATGCTTCAAAAAATTCCTTGAGTGTTGTATAAAGAAATTTTATCACTGGCACTTTGTGCAACACCCTGTCAATTGCCTCCTCAATTTTCCCAAACAAAAAAGAGGAAGATATATATCCTACAAAAAGCACCAGCAATATCACTACTAAAAATCCCAATCCGGGTATTTGCCTGATATTACCTTCTTTATCTTCCATTAATGAAGGAAACAAGCTATGCATGATATTAGGCAAAATACCATCTACAAAACTAAAGGCTGCAGCTATAGCCCATATAGTAATGGCAATAGGAGCTATTACCAGCAGCCCCTGTAAAAAAAACTGTATCAACCTTCTGTAACTGGCGGCTTTATTCATAACGTTATATTTTATTATTACAAAGATAACAGATTGACCTGCCTGCCCGGAAAATGAAATAAATGTTATGAATGGAAAAATAAATACATGGAAACTTTGGTAACACAAATAGTTTCCATAGTTTTGCGCCCGATTATGGCAGAAATAGAAACCGCAGAAAGAATAAAGCAAAAAGCACACGACCTGGTGATGCAGTATGGCATTCGCAGTGTGAGCATGGATGATATTGCCAGTGCGCTTGGCATGAGTAAAAAAACCATCTACCAGTATTTTGCTGATAAGGATGAGTTGGTAGAAGCAGTAATAAAATATAAGACTGACGAAAACCAACAATGTTGCTTGAAAGATAAATTAACTGCTAAAGATGCGGTACATGAGGTAGTTCTTGCCATTGAAATGATGCAGGAAATGTTTGCAAATATGAACCCATCCATTGTACACGACCTGGAAAAATTTCATCCAAAAGCTTATAGTATTTTCCATAATCACAAGTATAACTTTTTATACAAAGTGCTTAAAGAAAATATAGAAAGAGGCATTGCAGAAGGAATGTATCGTGAAGATATAGATGCTGATATTACTGTAAAAGCAAGGCTGGAAAGCATGATGATGGCATTTAACCAACAGGTATTTCCAAAGGCAAAATATAGTTTAGTAGAAGTGGAAACAAGGCTTACTGAAAATTATTTGTTTGGCCTTGCCTCGCAAAAAGGGCACAAACTAATTTTAAAATATCAACAGGCAAGATTAAACAAAAGTATTAATGACAAAAAGAAATAATAGTATAATGAAAAACAAATTGTTCACTGCATTATTTGCATGCCTCTTAATAAACCATGCAACAAATGCACAAGTAACCAATTACTTTTCTGTAAAACAAACGGTAGATTACGGAATAAAAAATGCAGTGCAGGTAAAAAATGCTTTGCTGGATATCAAGATACAGGAACAAACCAACAGGGGAATAACTGCTATGGCGCTTCCTCAAATAAATGGCAGTGTTACAACTACTCATTTTTTTAATGTAGCAGTGCAAACTTTACCCAACTTTATTTCCCCTGCCACTTATCAGGTATTAATCGATCAGGGGGTTAAAGACGGCAATGGTAATCCAATTACATTTCCGGTAGGTGGCTTTGGTAATATTAATGCCCAGTTTGGTGTGCCGTGGACGGCAAGCGCCGGCTTTGATCTTAATCAAATACTATTTGACGGGCAGGTATTTGTGGGACTGCAGGCAAGGAGTGCAGCTATGAATTTAGCAAGGAAAACAGCTGATGTTACTACGGAACAAATAAAAGCCAACATATATAAAGTTTACTGGCAACTGGTAGTTGGTAAAAGCCAGTTGGGCAGCATTGATGCCAACATTGAACGTTTTGAAAAACTACTGCACGAAACCAGTGAAATTTATAAAAATGGATTTGCAGAAAAGTTGGATGTTGATAAAGTAACGGTGCAACTCAATAACCTTAAAACTGAAAAAATAAAAATAACCCAGCAATTATCTTCCGGAAATTCCGGATTAAAATTCCTGATAAATATGCCGCAAAAAGAAGAGTTGGCGCTTTCAGATACATTAGATGAAGCAGGATTAAAATCATGTATTTTAGATGATGCTTACAATTACCAGGACAAAAAAGAAATACAATTGTTGAATACTGCAATAGAATTAAACGGCTATAACGTTAAGCGATACAAACTAAGCAGGATACCAACAATATCAGCATTTGGAACTTATACAAAAAACGCACAGCGTTTACAATTTGATTTCTTACCAAAAGGCGACTGGTTTACAAACTCGTACGCTGGTGTTAAAATGGCAGTTCCAATTTTCGATGGTTTTGCCAGAAGGGCAAAAATTGA
>JBBQEA010000157.1:0-12399 GCA_038320245.1 Chitinophagales bacterium
ATGGAAGATGCCGTCATTATTCACAAAACATTCAAAGATGGAAAGGAGTTGGTGAAAAGAGAAACAGTTGAAATTGCTGATCATACAGATGGCTTGCAGGAAGTTGCCAGGCTATTAACAGATCCGGAAATCGGCGTTATCAGCGATCCATCAGCAATTACCGCAGTTGGCCACAGAGTAGTACATGGTGGAGAAAGTTTTGCAGCAACAACTTTTATTAATCAGGCCGTAAAAGAAAAAATAAAAAAATTATTTCCGCTGGCGCCTTTGCACAATCCTTTAAATTATTTAGGCATTGAAATAGCAGAAAAATTATTTGCAGGAGCAAAACAGGTAGCCGTTTTTGATACGGCCTTTCACCAGTCCATTCCACCAATGGCTTACCGCTATGCCATACCTGCTAATTTTTACAACGATTATGGAATAAGGGCTTATGGATTTCACGGCACCAGTCATAAATATGTAAGTGGCAAAGCCATTGACTACCTCAATAAAGATTTCGCCAAAATAATTACCATACACCTGGGCAATGGCTGCAGCATGACGGCCATCAACAATGGGCAATCTATAGACACCAGTATGGGCCTGGGTCCTATGAATGGTTTGATAATGGGTACCCGTTGCGGCGATATCGACCAATCGGTAATTTTTTATTTGGTTAACCAGCTGGGATATGATATTGAAAATGTAAATGCCATCCTCAATAAAAAAAGTGGTATGCTTGGTTTAACGGGCCTTAGTGATAACCGTGACATCAGGGCTAAAATAGGCAATGGTGATAAAGAAGCCTTGCTGGCTTATGAAATGTATGCCTACCGAATTCGCAAATACATCGGCGCCTATGCAGCCGTATTAAACGGATTGGATGCCATTGTGTTCACTGGCGGTGTAGGAGAAAATGACCAGCTGATGAGAAAATTGTGTGCCTCCAACCTTGAGTACCTCGGCATTGAACTGGATGTAACCAACAACCAACGTCGCCTGGAAGGCTTGCAGGAAATTAATACCACCGAATCGAAGGTTAAAATATTGGTGGTGCCAACCAATGAGGAGCTGGAGATTGCTACGCAATGTTACCAGTTGTTGAATTAAATACTGTTGGATGTATCGATATTCAATATTCATGTTGGTTGATTTTTAAACAATCTATTTTTAGAAAAGATAAACTATAAAGGAAAACTTAAACCTTATTTTCATTATTAAAAAGTGGTTAGTTTTACAAAAATACCAACAATGAAAAAAAGTTTTTTACTCCTCCTTTCTATAGTCACCTTTTGTACAGTAAAAGCACAGCTAGACAGCACTGCCTTATACATGCAGTTTCCGGATGTGCCACCATTCACTATTCAAACAGCGCCAGACAGCACCACTTTTGTAAAGGCGGATTTAAAGAAAAGAAAACCCACGCTCATCATACTTTTCAGCCCCGATTGTGATCATTG
The DNA here is from genome assembly GCA_038320245.1 of Chitinophagales bacterium. Classification (GTDB taxonomy): domain Bacteria; phylum Bacteroidota; class Bacteroidia; order Chitinophagales; family Chitinophagaceae; genus Ferruginibacter. The sequence continues at coordinate 1,443 of JBBQEA010000157.1, forward strand.
CAAGCACGAGACAAAACTATTAAAAGCAGACATCACCCTGTTGAAAAATGTGCAGATTGTGATGGTAAGTTTCCTAAACTTTGACCTCATAAAAAAATTTTACGAAGATTTCCAACTAGCCGAATATCCGTCTATCACAGTTGGCCGTGACAGCAAATTTTTCCTCGGAACTTTTTATAAAATCCACTCCTACCCCAGCATGTTTCTCTACAACAAAAAAGGAAAATTTGTACAGCATTTTGAAGGCAATGTGGAGATAAAGAAAATTGCAGCCGCAGTTGATCTTTGATTTGTGATTTAAGATATTAAAGCCATGAGCAATCCGCCCTACAAACTGCTGCATGCTTTATCAACTTATCAAACCAATCAACTTTATCAACTTTTCAACTCTTCAACTCTTAAACAATCTTCAACAACAGTAAACCATTTTCAACCTCACCAACATCATAAACCCATCAACCATTTTCAACAACATTCAACCACATTAAACCACATTCAACCCTTAAGCCATTTCCACCTACCTTTGTAACGTAAAAATTTATAACATTTAAAACATATTTTAACATGAAAGTTACAGTTGTAGGTGCAGGCGCAGTAGGCGCTACCTGTGCCGATAATATTGCCCGGAAAGAATTGTGTACAGAACTGGTTTTGCTTGATATTAAAGAAGGCGTTGCAGAAGGTAAGGCCCAGGATATGATGCAGACTGCCACCCTTCTTGGCTTTGATACAAAGATTATAGGAAGCACCAACGACTACAGCAAAACCGCCAAAAGCGATGTAGTGGTAATTACTTCCGGCCTGCCACGCAAACCGGGCATGACGAGAGAAGAACTCATTGGCGTTAATGCAGGCATCGTTCGCACTGTTGCACAAAATATACTGCAATATTCACCTGACGCCATTATCATTGTTATCAGCAATCCAATGGATACCATGACCTACCTTGCTTTAACGGCAACAGGCTTACCAAAAAACCGCATTATTGGAATGGGCGGCACATTAGATAGCAGTCGTTTTAAATACCAGTTGAGCCAACATTTAGGTTGCAGTCCTGCGGATTTAAATGCAGTGGTTGTAGGTGGACACGGAGATACAACCATGATCCCGTTAATGCGTCTTGCTACCTGGAACAGTGCACCGGTCACAGACTTTTTAAGTTTAAGCGAACAGGAGCAAATTATAAAAAACACGATGGTAGGCGGCGCAACTTTAACTGCATTAATCGGCACGTCTGCATGGTATGCACCCGGTGCTGCCGGCGCTGCATTGGTAGAATCCATTTTACGTGACGAGAAAAAATTATTCACCTGCTGCGTAGCGCTCGAAGGCGAATATGGCCAATCTGATATTTGTCTTGGCGTACCCGTAACCATCGGCAAAAATGGCTGGGAAAAAATTCTCGATTTTAAATTAAATGAAACAGAACAAGCTGCCTTTAACAAAAGTGCAGATGCAGTGCGGAGCATGAATGAGGTGTTGAAAACATTGTAAAAGCACCTGCGTATATGTGATAAAAAAACGGCTTAGCATTTACTAAGCCGTTTTTTATTGGAGATTTTTTTTGATACTTGCTTATGTACCCTGATGTGACATTAGTGGCGATATTTAATCCCGTATTTTAGTCGGGACGCTCCGTTGAAAGGGAGAATTGCTATTGGACATTAATTGCAATATTCATTTGCTGTATTTTTTTAGGCTGTCAACTTAAAAATTAAAATGTCACTTTAAATATTCATTCATACCCATCCTATCGCATCAATCCCTTATTCTCATAAATGATTTTCCCGTCAAAAATTGTAAGTACAACTTTTGTTTTGTAAGTATCCATGGGCGCAATTTCAAAAAGATTTTGAGAATAAACGATTATATCGGCCAGGTAGCCCGGCATTATTTTGCCCTTTTCGTTTTCATCAAACGAAGAATAGGCGCCACCTTGTGTATAAGCAATTAACGCATCTTTAATGGAAATTTTTTGCTCAGGCACCCAGCCATTCTCCGGCGTTCCATCAATGGTGCGACGGTTAACGGCATTGTGCAAACCTCTTATCGGGTCGGGATTAGAGCAGGCAGGCCAGTCGCTGCTGTAAACAAGGTGCGCTTTATTTTTCAACATCGAAGCCCACACAAAAGCATGCGGTAATCTTTTTTCGCCCACAGCTTTCGACCATACTTCCACACTTCCCGGATCGGCATGAATGGGTTCCATCGAAGCCATCACGCCCAGTTTTGCAAACCTTGGCAAATCATCCGGCGAGCTTTGTTCAATATGTTCAATCCGATGCCGGCTGTCTCTTACACCATTTATTTGTTGTGCATTTTCATATGCATTCAACGCTTCCCTTACCGATCTGTCGCCGATGGCATGTGTGTAAATTTGAAATCCTGCCTTATCCAGTTTTGTAACCAGGCTGCGGTAATTATCCAGTGGAATTGCAAAATCACTGTTGGCCAATTTGCTATCTGCCGGCACATCACTATAAGGCTCCAGCATTGGTGCCGTATGCGATTCTATCACACCATCCAGCATAAATTTAATAGAACCGGCACGTAATTGCGGGCTTTTTCCAATACGGTTTCTAACAGCCACAAAACGTTGTATATCTGCATCGGTTGTATGCTCGTTTACACCAAATGCTGCACCATACCGTATAGTTAATTCTTTGTTTTTTAAAAGCGTTTCATAAAGCGATAATTCATCGATATCTCCACTGGCATTTTGAATGGTCGTCATGCCATGTTCAGCAGCATATTTTATTCCCTGGCGTAATGCAGCCAAATTTTCTTCTCTTGTTGGCGCTGGTAATAATTTGCCTACAAGGTATTTTGCCCCTTCAATTAATGCACCAGTTGGTTCACCGTTTGCATCTCTTATTATTTCTCCAAAACCTTCAAACTTGGTGTCTTTGTTAATGCCTGCCAATTCAAGTGCTTTACTGTTTACCCACGCACTGTGCCCATCATAGGCCCTAATATAAATTGGCCGGGTACTGCTTATTTTATCAAGCCCTTTCTTCGTGGGCATACTGCCCGGAAAGATGCTGTACTGCCAGCCAAGGCCCGTCAACCATTTTTTTTCAGGATGCTTTTTTGCAAAGTCTGCAACAATGTTTAAAGCCTCCTGTTCTGTTTTACATTCATTTAAATCAAAGGCCGATAAACTTAGTGAGCCAGATAAAAAATGTACATGCGCATCATTAATGCCGGCTGTAACCAGCCTGCCTTTTAAATCAATAATCCTGGTAGTTTTACCGGCCAGTTTTTTAATGGCTGCCGATGTTCCTGTTTGCAAAATTTTGTTCCCGCTAATGGCTACTGCTTCTACAAATGCAGGCTCCTCATTGCCTGTCCACACCCGGCCGTTGAGTAGGATAAGATCTGCAGGTGGCATTGGTTTATTTTGTGCAATAATTAATAGGTTGGTAAAAAGTAGTGCGATGAAGAAGGAAATTATGCGCATGATCTTATTGTTTTTATTTTTATTTAAAATGAAGTTAGGTAAAAAATTGCGACAGTATAGTTTGACAATCCAATAGCGCTTTTTAAAGTAAAAACTTTTTAAACTTGCACAACCAGCCTGTTAAAGAATCAATTAAACTATCCTCCATTGCATCAACTCCATCCAACAATATTTTCTTCCCGGCAACGTCTCTTTCTATAGCTTTATGTGTGTGTGGGAAGGTTGCTGTTGCTGGAGTTAGATTACTATTATGCAAACATCTTTTTGCTGAATTGGCGCAACGTCCTCGGCTCTGCTCATTGCTCATTGAGAGACGTTGCTGGGAATAATATCCTCCGTTGCATCGGCTCCATCCAACAATATTTTTTTCCCAGCAACACCTCTTTGTATAGCTTTGTGCGTTGGCAGGACGTTGCGATTACTGGAGTTAGATTACTATGCAAACACCTTTTTGCAGAATTGGCGCAACGTCCTCGGCTCTGCTCATTGAGAGAGGTTGCTGGGAATAAGGCTTCCAGCAATATTTTGAAAGCTGGTTTGATCAAAAATTTATCCCCTAATTCTATAACTATAAGCAGCCGGCTATAAAGATGAAACTAAATTGAAGACAGAAAAAAATCCAATTACATTTCAGCATTTTTAAGATATTGCTTTTGATATTCAAGCGGAGAGTTACCAGTTATTTTTTTAAATGACTTATAAAAATTGGTCACATTATTAAATCCGCTTTCGTAACAAACCTGTGTGATGTTTAGTTTGTTTTGAATAAGTAATTTGCAGGCATGGCCTACCCTTAATTCCTGTAAAAAATAGTTGTAGGTTTTTCGGGTATGTAATTTAAAATACCTGCAAAATGAGTTAGGACTGATATTGGCAATTTTAGCGATGCTGTTTAAACTTATCTTCTCTTTAAAATTTGCAATAGAATGGGTGTAAATATCATTTATTCTTTCAGTTTCCTTTAACTCAAGGCTAGGTTCAAACCCCTTTGAAACAATGAGTGTATTGGTATTGTTGCCGGCAACAATACTTTTTAAAATTTGCAGCAATAGAATTATTCTGTCCGTATTTTCTGCATGCAGCATTTGTTGCATCAGCTCAGCAACAATAGGTTTTGTTTTTCCTTTAATTAAAATACCCCTTTTTGCAGTAACCATCAGTTCCTTTATTTTCTTATTTTCCGGAAGCTCGAGAAATTCTTTACCCCAGAAATTTTCGCTGAAATGTGCCACAGTTGCGATGGCTTTCAATGTTGAATTTTGCAGAAAATATGCATCATCACATCTCCATAAATGAGGAATATTGGAGCCGACAAGAATGAGGTCATCTTTTTTAAACCGGCTAATATTATCACCGATAAATTGTATGCCGCTGCCTTTTTGAATGTGTACCAGTTCCATTTCCGGATGAAAGTGCCAGCTATTGTAAAAATAAGGCACCGCATCCTGCCGGATGCTAAAGCTTTGATTGGGTTGTGTATTTACTTTTAAAAGCTTTGGATTCATCGATATTGATTGTATTAATTCCAAATCTCCTCATTTTATGCTAAAAAAGTGTAAGAATCGGGTAATAAAAATAAATCGGTAATATCATTGGCTATTTACCTTTAGCAAAAAATCTGACAATCTTTTCTGGATTGTTGGCACTCATTTTTTTAGCCAATGAAAAATACAAACGATAAATTTTTACAGATCGATTTGCTGGATAATGTACTGGTTGCTTTAAAGCTAATGGAAAAAGGCACAGCAATAAACTGGATGGGCGACTCCTTTGATTTGGCAGAAGATATTCCCGGAAAACATAAATTTTTTATTAAAGATTTACAGCCAGGCGATAAAGTAATCATGTATGGATTAACGGTGGGTATTATTCAGCAACCGGTATTTAGGGGTAGCCGGATGACAGTTAATAACACCAAACATGCAACCGATAGCTTCGATTACAGGAATGTAACCTTTCAATGGCAGGCGCCGGATGTAAGTAGATTCAGCCATTCAACTTTTAATGGTTACCATCGAAAAGATGGCCGGGTGGGTACTGCTAATTACTGGTTATTTATACCAACAGTTTTTTGTGAGAACAGAAATCTGGATGTAATAAAAGAAGCATTGCACAATGAATTGGGATATGCTGTAACTGATACATTTAAAGCATATACACACCAGCTGGTAGCGGCATATCAAAACGGTGAAGATGTAAACACTATAAATCTATCACCAAATAATGTAACTAAAAACACCGATCGTTTATTCAACAATATAGATGGAATTAAATTTTTAAATCACCAGGGTGGATGCGGCGGTACAAGACAAGATGCTGCAACACTAAGTAAATTGTTGGTCGCTTATGCCGATCATCCCAATGTTGCAGGCATCACGCTGTTGAGTCTTGGTTGCCAGCACCTGCAGGTAAAAGATTTTATGAATGATCTGCAACGACGCAATCCACACTTCGATAAACCGCTATTAATTTTTGAACAACAGCAAAGTGAAAGTGAATCTTATTTAATTAAAAATGCTATCCGCCAGACATTTCTGCAACTGATAGAAGCCAATAAAACAGAGCGGCAACCTGCACCCTTAAGTAAATTGTGCGTTGGTGTAAAATGCGGTGGCAGCGATGGTTTCAGCGGAATATCTGCCAACCCTGCCGTAGGCCATTGTGCAGATTTACTGGTGGCGTTGGGTGGAACTGTTTTGCTGGCAGAATTTCCGGAACTATGTGGCGCAGAGCAGGATTTAATTGATCGTTCTGTAAATGAAACCACTGCAAGGAAATTTATGCAGCTGATGAATGATTACAATCAGATGGCTCATTCCGTTGGTTCCGGCTTTCACATGAATCCCTCTCCTGGAAATATCAAAGACGGTTTGATTACTGATGCGATAAAAAGTATTGGAGCCTGCAAAAAAGGAGGTACTTCACCTGTTACAGACGTGCTGGATTATACAGAACCTTCTGTGAAACCCGGATTGAATTTGGTTTGCACACCTGGTAACGATGTAGAGGCAACTACAGGAAAAGCTGCAAGCGGTGCTACACTAATTCTATTTACAACCGGCTTAGGAACGCCGACGGGAAACCCTGTTAGTCCTGTGATAAAAATTGCTACCAACAGCAGTTTGGCCAATCGTATGAGTGATATTATAGACATTGATACAGGTAGCATTATAGAAGGAACGTCCACAATTGAGGAGATGGGTGAAGTGATACTCGATTATGTTATCCGGGCAGCGAGTGGGGCAGTAATACCCAAGGCAGTATTGTTGGGGCAAGATGATTTTATTCCGTGGAAACGAGGTGTTAGTTTATAAAATAAGCGTAGAGTAAAATAAAAAAAAATCAAGATATTAATATTCGTTAAGTGTCATAGTAATGAATGACAAAAAAGTCCGTAACCGACCTGGCTTACCAGGTCGGGCAAGACTTTTCCTTTACACAAAAAATTGAAACAAATGTTTAGCCTAAAAAATAAAACAGCAGTGATAACAGGTGCTGGTAGTGGCATTGGCAAAGCAATGGCTGTGTTATTTGCAAAGCAAGGTGCAGCGGTTCATATTATTGAATTAGATTCCTCAGCGGCTAAAGCGGTAGTTGAAGAAATTGTTATGGTGGGTGGAGAAGCGGTTGCACATAGTATCGATATCACAAGCCAACAGCAGGTGAATGCTGTTTTTAAATTGATCGGAAAAATAGATATATTGGTGAACAATGCAGGCATCGCCCATGTGGGTAATATTGAGCATACGAGTGCAGAAGATTTTGATAAGATTTTTTCGGTTAACGTTAAAGGTTCTTATCATTGTTTATATGCGGCCATCCCGCTAATGAAAGAAAACAACGGTGGAGTTATTCTTAATATGGCATCAATTGCGGCAGTAGTTGGCATCCCCGACCGGTTTGCTTACAGCATGAGTAAAGGTGCTATGCAAGCCATTACACTTAGTATTGCAAAGGATTACCTGCAGCATAACATCCGTTGCAACTGCATTTCTCCCGCAAGGGTGCATACGCCTTTTGTAGATGGATTTATTGCAAAAAATTATCCGGAAAACAAAGCCGGGATGTTCGAAAAATTATCCAAAAGTCAGCCTATTGGCAGAATGGGCACGCCGGAAGAAGTTGCAGCAATGGCATTGTATCTGTGCAGCGATGAAGCAGCATTTATAACCGGCAATAACTATTTAATTGACGGAGGCTTTGTAAATCTTAATAACTAAAACGCCAAACTAAACATATGAAAAAGATAATTTGCAGTTTATCCTTACTGCTTTCTTTAATTGCAGTTTCCCATTCGCAGCAATACACGCCATCAGCACAAAACCTTGCAGCCCGAACGATTTTTCAGGATAATAAATTTGGGATGTTTATTCATTGGGGAGCATCGAGTGTATTGGGAAACGGAGAATGGGTTATGAACAACCGCAACATACACGTTAACGAATACGGCAGGTTGATTAATATTTTTAATCCCCAAAATTTTGATGCAAAAAAATGGGTGGCAGTTGCTAAGGCAGCAGGCATGAAATACATCACCTTCATTACCCGGCACCATGATGGTTTTAGTAATTGGGACACCCAACAATCTGATTGGAAAATTACCAAAACCCCGTATGAAAAAGATGCATTAAAACAACTGGCAGCAGAATGTCATAAAGAAGGCATGCAATTATTTTGCTACTATTCTTTGCTGGATTGGTACCGCAGCGATTACCAATATGAAACAGGTAAAACCGGCAAAGGAACCGGCCGTACCGCCAAAAGCAATTGGGATAGTTATGTCCGTTTTATGAAGGCGCAGTTAACAGAATTATTAACCGGCTATGGAGAAATTTCAGGGATATGGTTTGATGGTCATTGGGACCAGCTGGATAATGATGTGGACAAAACATTGCAGTCGAAAGTAAACTGGCATTACGATGAAATATACCCATTGATTCACAGTTTGCAGCCCCAATGTTTAATCAGCAATAACCATCATTTAACGCCCATACCAGGTGAAGATTTTCAGGCATTTGAAAAAGATCTACCAGGCTCCAATACAACTGGTTTTGGTGGTGCCTCCATTTCTCAACTACCATTGGAAACATGCGAAACCATGAACGACAGCTGGGGTTTTAACATCACGGATAGAAATTATAAATCTTCCAAAATGCTGATTCAATACCTGGTAAAAGCGGCAGGGCACAATGCTAATTTTTTATTAAATGTAGGACCAATGCCCGATGGAACCATTCAACCGGAGTTTGTTGATACATTGAAATTAATGGGCAAATGGATGGAGCAAAATAGCCCCACTATCTATGGTACAAGAGGCAATGTAATACCTCCTAAAAGCTGGGGAGTTCTTACTAAAAAAGGCAAATCAGTTTATATGCATATACTGGATACGCCTGAGCAAAATGCCTTTATTTTTATTGCAGAACTAAAACAACCTATTGCCAAAGCATTTTTATATAATGGCAAAAAGGAAGTAAAGTTTAAACAGTTACCCGAAGGAACATTTATATACCTGGATGGCGTGGTATTGGATGATGTTGATACAATTATTCAACTGGAATTAAAATAGAAACGAACAGCATTTGCTGATTTAAATTTGAAGGACTTGTACTATTCTAAGAGTAGAATGAGGTGCCTATTTGTGAATGGTCTAAGTTAAAATATTGACCATTCACAATTGACCATTGACCATTCACACTCAACTAACACTAGTATTAAAAAACAAAAAAAAACAAACATGAAACTAATTCGTTTTGGAGATGCTGGTAATGAAAAAACAGGATTGATCATCGGAGAAAAATACGTGGATATTTCTTCTTTTGTAAAGGATTACAATGAAGAATTTTTTGAGCAGGATGGCTTAAAAAAATTAAATGATTTCTTAAAAACCAATCCCGCGTTGCCGGAGATAAGCAAGGACATCCGTTTGGGGTCACCGATAGCAAGGCCTTCCAAAATAGTTTGTATCGGACTAAACTACAAGGATCATGCAAAAGAAACCGGTGCCGCAATTCCTGCTGAGCCAATACTTTTTTTAAAATCCACTACCGCACTAACCGGACCTACTGATAATATTATCATTCCAAAAAATTCACAAAAAACAGATTGGGAAGTGGAGTTGGCTGTTGTTATTGGCCGCAAGGCATCTTATGTGGATGAGGCAACTGCATTAGATTATGTTGCCGGGTATTGCCTGCACAACGATGTAAGTGAAAGGGCGTTTCAACTGGAAATGGGTGGCACCTGGGATAAAGGTAAAGGCTGTGATAGTTTTGCACCAATTGGTCCTTACCTGGCAACCCCGGGCGAGTTGGAAGATATAAATAATTGTAGGTTGTGGCTTACCGTTAATGGCCAATTAATGCAGGATGGTAATACCAGCAACCTCATTTTTAACATTCCTCACCTTATTTCCTATGTAAGCCAATTTATGACGCTTATGCCAGGTGATATTATTTCCACAGGTACACCGGCGGGTGTTGGTCTGGGCATGAAACCCCCGGTGTACCTAAAGCCTGGCGATGTAGTTGAATTGGGCATTGATGGCCTTGGCAAATCCACACAACATGTTATTGCATACACATAAAAAATAAAACAACTATTGCGGAATGAAAAAAAACGACGCTTACCTGCTGCCATTTATTCTAATAACAAGTCTGTTTTTTCTATGGGGTTTTGCTCACAACCTCGACCCTATATTAATACCGCATTTAAAAAAATCGTTTACGTTAACCACCACACAAGCTACTCTGGTAGATTCTGCGGTTTTTATTGCCTATTTTATTATGGCATTGCCGGCTGGCTTTATCATTAAAAAGTTCGGTTACAAAATGGGGATCATCAGCGGCTTGTTGTTTTTTGCCCTTGGTTGCTTTTTGTTTATCCCCGCTGCTAATTACCAATCTTATAATTATTTTTTATTTGCACTATTTATCATTGCCTGCGGCTTAACGGTTTTGGAAACCGCTGCCAATCCATACGCTGCCGCTTTAGGAAATCCGGCAACCGCAACGCAACGGCTAAATCTTGCCCAGTCTTTTAATGGACTTGCTGCGGCAGTGGCACCGGTTATTGGCGCAAGAATTATCTTAACAAAAGGCTATAGCGACATCGATTTAAATGCTATGAATGAAGCTGCAAAAAAAATTGCATTGGCCTCCGAAGCATCCACCGTTAAAACCCCCTATGCAGTGTTGGGGTTTATATTGCTGGTGATTGCCGTGTTATTCGCCATCTCTCATTTGCCTAAAATTCTGGATACTTCCGAACAAAGTGATAGCAAGCATATTTTCCATGCGTTTAAAAACAAGCATTTAAAATGGGCCGTAATAGCACAGTTTTTTTATGTTGGCGCACAGGTGTCAGTGCTTAGTTTGTTTATTTTGTACGCAACCAAATCTGCCTCCATAACAGAAGTTCAGGCAGCCGATTACCTGGGTGTTGGAGGAATTGCTTTTTTAATCGGCCGGTTTTCCGGAACATTTTTTATGAAATATA
>JBBQEA010000158.1:0-12394 GCA_038320245.1 Chitinophagales bacterium
CAATGATACAGTTCGTATTGACATAGATGGCAGAATGTATACGCCACAAGAAATAAGTGCAATGATTTTGCAGAAGATGAAAAAAACTGCCGAAGATTATCTTGGTCAGGAAGTAACAGAAGCTGTAATTACAGTACCTGCTTATTTTAATGATGCACAACGCCAGGCAACTAAAGAAGCTGGTGAAATTGCGGGTCTTACTGTACGCAGAATTATTAATGAACCAACTGCAGCTGCATTGGCTTATGGTCTTGATAAAAAGAACCAGGATCAAAAAATTGCTGTGTTCGATTTAGGTGGTGGAACATTTGATATTTCCATCCTTGAATTAGGTGATGGTGTATTTGAAGTAAAAAGTACCAACGGTGATACGCACTTAGGTGGTGATGATTTTGATAAAGTGATTATGGATTGGTTGGCAGAAGAATTTAAAAAAGATGAAGCAATCGATTTGCGTAAAGATCCAATGGCTTGGCAGCGTTTAAAAGAAGCGTCTGAAAAAGCTAAGGTAGAATTATCGTCTTCTTCAGAAACAGAAATCAACTTGCCTTATGTAACTGCAGTTGACGGCGTACCTAAGCATTTGGTAAAAAAATTAACAAGAGCTCAGTTTGAAAAATTAGCAGATACACTTTTTGAAAGATGCTTAAAGCCTTGCGAACTGGCATTGAAAGATGCAGGTTTAGCTTTAAGTGAAATCAACGAAGTTATATTGGTAGGTGGTAGTACCCGTATCCCTAAAGTGCAGGAAATTGTAGAAAAATTCTTTGGCAAAAAACCAAACAAAGGTGTGAATCCCGATGAGGTTGTTGCAGTTGGTGCATGCATACAGGGTGGTGTATTAACAGGAGAAATAAAAGATGTATTGCTGTTGGACGTAACTCCATTAAGTTTAGGTATTGAAACAATGGGTGGCGTAATGACAAGGTTAATTGAGAGTAACACAACCATCCCAACAAAAAAATCTGAAGTTTTTAGTACTGCAAGCGAAAACCAACCTGGTGTTGAGATTCATGTATTACAAGGTGAAAGACCAATGGCCACTCAAAATAAAAGCCTTGGACGTTTTAATCTTACCGACATTCCACCGGCACCAAGGGGAGTTCCTCAGATTGAAGTAATATTTGATATTGATGCCAATGGTATTTTGCATGTAACTGCTAAAGACAAAGGCACTGGTAAAAGTCACAACATCCGTATTGAAGCTGGAAGTGGTTTAAGCAAAGAGGAAATTGAAAAGATGAAGACGGAAGCCAAGGCAAACGAAGAAACTGATAAGGCTGAAAAAGAAAAAGTAGAGAAAATTAACCAGGCAGATAGTTTGATATTTCAGACAGAAAAGCAATTGAAAGAGTATGGCGATAAAATTAGTGCTGACAAAAAAGCACCTATCGAAGCCGCTTTAGTAAAGTTGAAAGAAGCGCATAAGTTACAAGACGTTGCAGCAATTGATACATCGGTAGCCGAAATGAATGCAGCGTGGACAGTAGCAAGCGAAGAAATGTACAAAGCAACGCAGGATGCCGGAGCACAACAACCGCAAGGTGGTGCTGCAGATCAAGAACCACAAGGCAACGGCAGTGCCAATGCAGATCATGTAGAAGATGCACAATTTGAAGAAGTGAAATAAAACCAATTTGCAAATGCGATTATTTGCAAATTCAAAAATTAAAAAGAAAGCCCTCGCTGATTGTGAGGGCTTTCTTTTTTGTAAAGATTAGGTAGTAAGAAAACTAAAAGCGCTCAAATAAATGAGCGCTTTATAATTATATTTCAATTACTACTAGTGAAATTCTACCACTGGTAATTTTAGTTTTAACTAAATTTCTTTAGCCAGTAAATCGCCAATTGCAGTATCATACTTTGTTTTCCAATCAACAATAGTACCCCAGTTATCACCGTCAACTAAAATGTTTGCATCTGTAACTGTTCCCAGTTTTTCAAATGGAACTTGCAGTAAATGTATCACAGCTTTAAAGGCCATTTCGTTTTCAGCAGCTACAGATACAACCACCCGGCTTTGTGCTTCACCAAATAAAAAAGCATCTTTCCTTACGTTGACATTCGAATTGATATTGTAACCAAGGTTATTGTTAAAGCCGCTCTCTGTAAGGGTTACAAATAATCCGCCTTCGCTTACATCGTGGGCCGAAATAATAATCTTTTGTTTTATTAAAGCACTGACAGCTTTCTGCAATTGGTACTCTTCGTCCAAATCAAATTGGGGAGCAGGGCTGTATTCTACAGCATGAATTTTGTGCAGATACTCGCTGCTGTTAATATCATTACTGCTTTTTCCGATTAAGAAAATTATATCACCAACATTTTTAAAATCCATTGTCATTTTGTCGGCTGCATTTTCAAGTATGCCCACCATGCCAATAGTAGGAGTGGGGTATACTGCACCCTCTGGGTGTTGGTTGTAAAAACTTACATTACCACCTGTAACAGGTGTATCAAATTTAATGCAAGCCTCACCCATACCTTTAATGGCATGTACAAACTGGTAATAAACCTCAGGCATATAAGGGTTGCCAAAATTGAGACAGTTTGTAACACCTAAAGGTTCGCCACCGCTGCAAACGATGTTTCTTGCAGCCTCTGCCACGGCTATCATGGCACCTTTGTATGGATCTGCAAATACATACCGACTATTACAATCTGTTGTAAGTGCCAGTGCTTTATTAGTTGGTTTTGCCAATACAATTGCAGCATCACTCGGCGCATTTGTACTTACTGTACCGGCGCCAACCATACTGTCATATTGCTCGTAAACCCAACGCTTGCTGGCAATATTTGGAATGCTTATAATTTGTGCTGCAATGATTTTTAAATCTACATGTTCAGCAATCGTAGAAGGATCAAATGCTTTTATTTTTTTGAAATAAGCAGGTTCTAAATATTCTCTGTCGTATTGAGGTGCACCTCCACCTAAAACCAATTCTTCTGCAGGTAAGGTTGCTTCTAAATTCCCATTCATATAAAAATGTAGCAGGCCGTCATCCGTAACACTTCCAATTTCACTGCACGGCAAATCCCATTTTTCAAATACAGCCAATACAATTGCTTCCTTTCCTTTTTCAATCACCATCAGCATCCGTTCCTGGCTTTCACTTAAAAGGAGTTCCCAAGCTTTCATGTTTTTCTGCCGCATGGGTACTTTATCCAGATCTATCCTCATTCCAGCCTTGCCTTTGGCACTCATTTCAGCAGTAGAGCAGATGATACCTGCAGCACCCATATCCTGCATCCCAACAATGGCCCCGGTTTGTATCACTTCCAGGCAAGCTTCCAATAATTTTTTTTCTTGAAAAGGATCACCCACCTGCACAGCCGGTAAATCTTCAGCACTATCTGCTGTAATATTTGCTGATGCAAAGGATGCCCCGCCGATACCATCTTTACCAGTTGCACTTCCAACAAAAAATACCGGGTTGCCCACTACATTGCCCGATGTGGCAGACACGGTGGTCCCATTTTTCAAAATACCTACGCTCATGGCATTTACCAACGGATTGGTATGGTAGCAATCTTCAAAATATATTTCTCCACCAACAGTTGGTACGCCAAAGCAATTACCATAGTGCCCGATACCATGTACCACACCCGCCAACAAATGTTGGGTTTTACTATCTTTTAAATTACCAAAGCGCAATGAATTTAATGAAGCAATTGGCCTTGCCCCCATGGTAAAAATATCACGATGAATACCACCAACGCCGGTTGCTGCTCCCTGGAAAGGTTCAATTGCACTTGGATGGTTGTGACTTTCAATTTTAAATACCACACCATACCCATCACCTATATCCATTAGGCCAGCATTTTCCTCACCAGCTTTTACAAGCATTTTCTTGCCGTCACGGGGCAATGTTTTCAGCCACTTGATGGAGTTTTTATAACTGCAATGTTCACTCCACATAGCACTAAAACAACATAGCTCAGTAAAGTTGGGAGTGCGACCTATTTTTTGCTTAATCAGTTCAAACTCATCTTCGGTAAGACGAAGTTCTTTGGCGGTTGTAGCGGTGATTTCCATAATTGTTTTTAGAGATTGCGAAAGTACAACCATATCTGTTTTGTAAATGATTGTTTAATTCTTTTATTTTTGGCATGGCACAAAAGCAGGTTGTTCGCTTTTTTTAAAAACCTGAATTTTGGTGTGATATTATTTTTTCAATCAAAAAAAATAATATCGGCTGTAACATTTTTATTTTATTATCTTCCAAATAAATATACTGCTTGAATTATCTTCTCTTTTTTATTTACCTGATAGCCTTCACCTGGCTAATCACTAAAATTGGGTTTATTAAAAAAAGTGGGTTAAATAGTAAGGTCCTGATGCTGCTTTTTTTGTGTAAAGTTTCCGCAGGATTAATTAGTGGCCGAATTAGTGAACATGCCCCCAACATGGATACCTGGCTTTATCATAACGACGCATTAATAGAGTATCACCTGTTGTTTGATAATCCCATTGCTTATTTTACCAATATTTTTCAATCTGGATATGAAGATAAGTACCAGGGGATACTGCAATTTCATGATTCATTTTGGAACGATCTAAAAACCAATTTAATCGTTAAGTTTATTTCTGTATTAGATATAGCCAGTGGTGGAAACTATTATACGAATGTTATACTATACAACTTTTTAGTTTTTTTTGGATGTATAGGCCTTTTCAGGGTTTTTAAGCAAATATTTCCTGCTGATAACTTTCTAGTTACAACCGGAGTTTTTTTATTGCCATCAGTATTATTATTCAGCAGCACCATTCATAAAGAGGGATTGATAATGGCTGCAATTGGAATGTTGTTTTTTTGTTTATACAATATTTTTGACAGTCGAAAAATTACTATTAAAAAAGTAACGGTAATCGTTTTCTCTTTGCTTGTATTATTTTTATTCCGCAGTTATTTATTACTGCTGCTGCTGCCGGGGCTTGCATCATGGTACTTTGCTTTCCGCTATAAACATAATGTTGTACTTGTTACTTCCATTACCTACGCTTTATTCCTGTTGCTGTTTTTTAATTTCCAACGCATTATCCCTGAAGTAAATTTACCCCTATTGGTTGTAAAGAAACAGGCAGATTTTTTTGGACTTGAAGTAGCCAGATCTTACGTAATTACCAATCAACTTTCACCCAATGCAGGTAGCTTTTTAAATAACCTGCCCCAGGCGTTGGCACATAGCCTTGGAAGGCCATATTTAACCGATTACACCCTTTCTGCTCCGCTGTTCGTTTTTGCTGTAGAATTATTTTTTTATCAAGTGCTGTTTGTGCTGTTCATTTTTTTTAGAAGGGAAAATTCAACTTTGAATCCTTTTTTATGTTTCAGCATCTTTTTTGCACTTTCTGTTTTGCTGATTATCGGATACACAGTACCTGTAATTTGGGCAATTATCAGATACCGTTCTATTTATCTTCCCTTTTTATTAATTCCTCTTCTTTGTAATTTAAACTGGCAAAAATTGCTGTCTCTTTTTCAAAGTAAGAAATAAAAGCATATATTGTTTTTTGTCTTTTTAGCCTAAAAAAAATCAATTTCGTAAGATATTTCTCACAATTAATATTTTTTTTTCTTATTTTGTGCTCTCAAAATTAAAAACATTATGCAATCATTAAGATTTAAGGCGATAGACAATTTACAGCATAACGAGGAAGTTTCGGTAAAAACCTCTGCAAAAATCACAGGTATTTTCGGTGAAAATGTTTTCACCCTAAAAACTGCCAGACAGTTTTTAAGTGATGATGCGTACAAAAGTTTATTAGGTTCTATTAAGAATGCCAAAAAAATTGACCGCAGTATGGGTAACCAGATTGCTTTTGGATTAAGGGCATGGGCAGAGAGCAAAGGCGTAACTCATTATACCCACTGGTTTCAACCATTAACGGATTTATCTGCGGAAAAGCATGATTCGTTCTTTACGTTAAAAGGCGATGGCACTCCCATTGAAGAATTTGAAGGAGCAGCCTTAATTCAGCAGGAGCCAGATGCTTCCTCGTTTCCTTCCGGTGGTTTAAGAGCTACTTTCGAGGCACGTGGTTATACTGCATGGGATCCATCTTCTTCTCCTTTTATTATGGAGATCAGCAACGGAAAAACATTGTGTATCCCTACTATATTTGTTTCATATACCGGCGAGTCTCTGGATGCCAAAACTCCATTAATAAAAGCCTTGGTTGCTTTGGATAAAGCAGCTGTGGACGTAGCTCAATATTTTGATAAAAATGTTACTAAAGTAACCGCTACTTTAGGATGGGAACAGGAATATTTTGTAATTGATGCCGGCATGGCCAATGCAAGACCTGATATTACGATGACTGGTCGTACTGTTTTTGGACATGCACCGGCAAAAGGCCAGCAATTAGATGATCATTATTTTGGTGCTATTCCTGAGCGTATTTATGCTTACATGAGAGATTTTGAATCTGAATCTTACAAATTGGGTATTCCATTGCGTACCAGGCATAATGAAGTAGCTCCTTCTCAGTTTGAATGTGCGCCTATATTCGAAGAAGCCAACCTTGCTGTAGATCACAATACATTATTGATGGATATCATGACCCGTGTGGCCAAACGTCATGGATTAATTGTATTGCTACACGAAAAACCATTTGCAGGAATTAATGGAAGTGGTAAACATAATAACTGGAGTATTGCTACGGATACAGGGGTTAACCTTTTGGCACCGGGCAAAACGCCTAAGACAAACCTGATGTTCCTTACCTTTTTTGTAAATACCATCAAGGCAGTGCATGAATATTCTGCATTATTAAGAGCATCCATTGCAAGTGCAGGAAACGATCATCGGTTGGGCGCTAACGAAGCACCACCGGCAATCATCTCCATATTTATTGGTAAGTATCTAACTGAAGTATTGAACCAGGTTGAAACACGTGTGGGTGGTAAATTTGATGAGCAGGATGAAGCCATGCTTAAACTGGATATTCACAAAACAATTCCAGAGCTGATGTTGGATAATACCGACAGAAACCGGAATTCACCATTTGCCTTTACCGGGAACAAATTTGAATTCCGTGCCGTTGGTTCTGCAGCTAACTGCGCCAATGCAATGACGGTTTTAAATTCAATTGTAGCCGACACTTTAAAGCAATTTAAAAAAGATGTTGATGCACATATAGAAAAAGGGGACAAGAAGGAAATTGCTATTATGCAGGTGATACAGAAGTATATTATTGAAAGTAAATCTGTATTATTTGAAGGAGATGGTTATAGCGAAGAATGGGCAAACGAAGCTGAAAGAAGAGGACTTCCTAATGTGAAGACTACACCATTAGCGTTAGATGCTTACATCTCCGAAAAATCAAAACACTTATTTGAGAGTAATGATATTTATTCCCATTCAGAACTGGAAGCACGCCATGAAATAATGCTGGAAGCGTACATTAAAAAAGTACAGATTGAAGCAAGAGTTATTGGTGAATTGGCAACCTCTGTTATTTTACCTTCAGCAATTAAGTATCAAAACATCCTTATTGAAAATATCAAAGGATTAAAAGAAGCTGGGTTAGGTGAAGAAGCTTATTCTAACCAGTTAAGCATTGTTGCTGACATCAGCAAACATATCAATGCAATGGCTACCGGTGTTAGAAATATGATTGAAGAAAGAAAGAAATCAAATATTATTACTGATAACAGGGAAAAAGCAATTGCCTATTGTGATAATGTAAAAGGTAAACATTTTGATGAAATACGCTACCATGTTGATAAATTAGAATTGGTAGTAGATGATTCGCATTGGATGTTGCCAAAGTACAGAGAGATGTTGTTTTTAAGATAATTTTTTTTTTGCAGGAAAACTAATTTTTTTTCAATATTGTGTTCTCATGCAAAATTTAATTAAAATAGCTGGCAAGCAATCGTAAATAAACCCGGTTCACTTTATTGTGGCCGGGTTTTTAATTTAACTCTTGAACATATTATTAAGCTTTTTAATTATGGATTATGAGTATAACGCATACTTAATTCGAGTTTTTTTTAATTCCGTTACAACTAATAATTTGGTCAGTAAAAAAAAAACGCTTAGTTTTAATTTTTTATAACAATCCGTAGTACATTTATCTCCTCCTATCCCTTATAAAATCAACCCTTTTTTCTATTTTTTTGTTTTTCAATTGTTGTTGATAAGATATTCCTTTTATCCATTAAAAGCCGTTTAAATAATTCCGATAGTCTGTGATGCTTATTTCACCTTATAAAAAAGACTATTATGAAAACTAGTTTGTCAAAACGTATTTTATTTAACTGGTTTAAACAATTTTTAAGTTGGCTCTTTCCGTCCTGGAATTGGGATAAAACAGCCGAGCCAAAATTGGTACCAATACCTGTTGTAAATAAAAATTACCGCTTTAACAAGGCGATTTTATTTGCAATATCTTTTTGCTTTATCGGTCAGCAGGCTATTTCTGCCAGGGATCTGACTCGTGAATTTAAAAATTCCTTCATACGGAATGAGCAATTGAAATCTTTCCAAAAATCATTACCGGTAAATGAAAAGTTGGCTAGTAATTTATATGCATACACGGCAAATGGCCTTAGTCTTGCTGATGGCAATATGATTCTGTTTGATGATTTTTATTCAAATGCTGTAGATGGATACGATGCCCGAAAGATGACCAACTTTGGAGAAAACTTTGGTATCACTAAGAACAACGTATTGCTTGCAATAGAAAAAAGGCAAATAATCCGGACAGATGATTCCATAATATACGAGATGAGCGGATTGAAAAATATTCAATATAAAATAGAGATAGTGGCCACCAATTTAAATCACCCTGGAATGGTGGGCTTTTTGCTAGATAATTATTCCGGTACACGAACGATTCTAAATTTAAATGACACTACCTCTTATAGTTTTAGTGTAAACGCTGTAGCTGGTTCTTTCGCAAAAAACCGATTCAAGGTGTTTTTTATACAACCTGCTTTTAGCACTTTGCCGCTTACATTTATCCTGTTGAACGCTCAACAAAATAACGGAAAAATAGGGCTTAAATGGATTGTTAACAATGAAGAAAATACACAATCTTATCAAATAGAAAAATCGTACAATGGGCAACTGTTTACTGCAATAAGTAGCGTTGCTGCTGATATTAGTAAGGCGCACATTTATTATTGGGAAAATACCTTTGCATCAAATGCAATTACTTATTTCCGTGTAAAAAGTATTGACAAAAACGGTAGTTCATATTATAGTCCTACGGTAACAATTGCTAAAAAATCTTTAAAGAAGGGTATTAGTATATTCCCAAATCCGGTAGAAGGAAACGAACTTAAGCTCTCATTTAATAACCAGCCTGCAGGAAATTATTCTATTCGTTTAATTGGTTATAGTGGTCAACAGTTTTTTAAAAAGACAATAATTGTTAGTGCCGGCTTTCAAACTAATAATGTAGAAATTCCTCATGATTGTTATAAGGGTAATTATTTATTGGAAATTATTAATCCTGCAAATGAAAGACAAATACTGCCGCTGGTTATACTAAAAAATAACTAGTGCTCTGTGAAGCGTGAATGGTCAATGTTTAAATATTGACCATTCACCTTTTTCAACCAGATAGTTATAAGGCCACAAATCGATAGGTCATTTTATTCTTTACATAATACTAGCAGGAATATATTTTTATTGCAGCTCTTTTTAATACTGCAGATAATATTTTTATTTTGACCAGTAGATAATGTGTATTATTATTTTAAAGATTTTAATGCTGTAATTAAAGACTGTAGCAACTTTTAGGCAAATTGCTGATTTTAGAAAGATAAATGAAAATGTATTTGCAGAGACAATTTTTTTTTGTAAGTTGATTTTTTGTGAGGACCTTTACTGAAATAAAGTATTCAGTTTGCGTTGATGTTTTACTGTTAAAGATCCCCCTCTATAAAAACTGTATTTAATTCAGTTCCATTTAAGTCCATTTTTAAAATCAAATTTCCATGAACCATTCTACACTTATTTCTAAGTACACAATACTTACACAGAAAAAATTACTAAAACTTTTTTTATTTATCTTTTTGTATGTTGCTTCAATCTCAAGTTGGGGGCAAGCTGTTTCACCGATAGTCTCCGGATCAAGTCAACCATTAGATGCACCACAACAGTTTTCCACTAACCTTGTTGGTATTTCTAATCTCGGCAGTACAACAATAGACGGTACCATCAACGTTTTTGCCCCTGGTTTTTCCAACAATATTGACGGTTCAGATGCCGTTAAAATACCTAATTCTAATGAAAATATTGGCTTGCTACGGAATAATCAAACATTGGTTATAGAAGCCAGGCAACCTGTTATTAGCAGAGATACTATTTTTTATAGATTATGGAATTTAAAGCAACAACAATATCAGTTGGAGTTCTATCCAATAAATATGAATTTACCAGGCCTGTCCGCAATTATTGTAGATAGGTATTTAAATACTACTACGCCCGTAAATTTAATTACATCTCCATCTAATTATACTTTTACTGTAACTGCAGATGCAGGGTCTTTTGCCGAAGACAGATTTATTATTGTATTGGTTCAGGTGGAAGCAGGACCATTACCGGTGAACTTTATAAAAATTACTGCAACCGAAAATAGTGGTAATGTATTGCTAAGTTGGAAGGTTGCCGGCGAACGAGGTATTAAAAATTACCAGGTAGAAAGATCAATTAATGGAAAGAACTTTAATACAGTTGGTACCGTTGAAGCCGCCGGCTTTAATAGCAACGAAATAACTTATTCTTTATCTAACGCAGGTGTGCAGAGTGGCACCTACTTTTATAGAGTTAAAAGCAACGGTATTAATGGCGAAGTAAAAATGAGTGCTGTTGTAAAAATAACAATTGGTGGCACTAAATCTGCTATAGTAGCTTCACCTAACCCTGTGGTTGGTAATAGCATTAATTTGCAATTAGTCAATCAACCAAAAGGGCGATATAACGTGAGAATTATTGACATAAATGGTAAGCAAATCCTTAAAACTTCTTTCATTAATACAGGCGGCAGTAACCTACAAACCATTCATACAGCGTCATCCACTGCACCTGGTATTTATCAGCTGGAAATTATCGATGCTACTGGTAGCAAGCAGGTTCAGTCATTGCTTTTTCTATAGAGAAGTTTAAACTCCAAAACATCTAAATTTTAAAAAGGCTAGCCAATTAATAATGGATAGCCTTTTTCTTATGTGGTATTACTATCCATAAAGGAAAGTTCACAATAAATCTATTGCCTTCCTTTTGTTCTTCTTTAAAAATAATCTACACCTCTACCGGTTCTCTTTGTTTAAAAAAAATGTTCTTGTAAGAATTATATATTATGCTAATATTATTTCAAAGTATTTGTTACTTATTAAAAATATTAAAAAGTTTTTTGGATAATACTAAAAGTTCTTTATGTTTGTATGATAAACGTAATTGCTATAAAATTGGGTAAAGCCGTAAAGAATAAAAATGATATTTATAAAAGGAAGATCCTAAAAGAACTTTATTTTGGTGATTCTTTGTCATGTGCAGAATTGGGTAAGTATATTCATAAAAGCCTTCCGCTTGCCACGAAACTTATTTATGAATTATTGGAAGAAGGTTTTATAGCTGAAACAGGTTTTGCCACATCTACAGGAGGCAGAAGACCGCAAACATTTGCTATTGCTCAAAATGTAATGTATGTAGTGTCGGTTGCTATGGATCAGTTGATGACAAAAATTGCTATCATGGATATGCAAAATAATTTTGTTACTGCTGTTGAAAGAATTGAACTTCCCCTTGCGAATAATGACAAGGCAGTTACCATCCTTAGCGAAAAAATTGTTGAGATAATTAAAAAAGCGGCAATACCCAAACAAAAAATTATAGGAGTTGGTGTTGCAATGCCCGGATTTGTAAACATTAAAAAAGGTATAAACTATTCATTTTTATTTACTGATAATAGAAGCATTTCTAAAATTATCGCTGATAAAGTAGGCTTACCGGTTTATATCGACAACGACTCCAGCTTGATAGCGCTGGCCGAACTTAGGTTTGGAGCCGTTAATCAAAAGAAAAATGTGATGGTACTAAATATTGGCTGGGGTGTAGGATTGGGACTGATATTAAACGGTGAACTATTTAGAGGCCATGATGGATTTGCAGGCGAGTTTAGTCACATACCGCTCTTTAACAACAATAAACTGTGTGCATGTGGTAAAAATGGTTGTCTTGAAACCGAAACATCGTTGGTGGTTTTAATAGAAAAAGCAAAAGAAGGAATTAGAGCCGGTCGGCTAACAAGACTTAGTTCTCTGTCGTTCGACGATTATGAAAAAGCCAGTGAAGCCATTATTCTGGCTGCCCACAAAGGAGACCAGTTTGCAGCAGAACTTTTTAGAGACATCGGTTATAATCTAGGCAGAGGAGT
>JBBQEA010000159.1:0-12393 GCA_038320245.1 Chitinophagales bacterium
CATGAGAGTCAGCAGCGAAGACAGAAGTCCATTGCCTGTAAGTGGCATCGTTCCACAAGGTGGCCCAAACTTTTTCTTTGAGTGCATTAATGTTGATTGAATATTTTATCTTTTTCATTTTGTTTTTTGTTTAAGCGCTAATTAATTTTTCAATGTCAAACTTTTTCATTTGCATAAATGCCTGCATTACGCTGTGCGATTTTTCAGGGTTGCTCATTAATTTTCCTAAAACAGTTGGAACAATTTGCCATGAAACACCAAACTTGTCCTTTAGCCAACCGCATTTACTTTCAATCCCAGCTTCTGTAAGCTTATCCCAATAGTAATCTATTTCCTCCTGCGATGCACAATCTACCACCAATGAAATGCCCTCGTTGAATGTAAAGGCATGTGCCCCTGAGCTATCCATAGCTGCAAATAATTGATTGCCCAATGTAAAATGAGCATGTTTTATTGTTCCTTCTACATCATGTTCACCTTTTAAATACCGACTAATTGAAATAACAGATGAATTTTTAAAAATGGAGGTGTAGAAATTTATGGCCTTTTCCGCATTGCCGGCATTAGCCTGCGTGAGCATTAATGATGGAATAATTTTTTCGGTTGAGTGCTCGTTTTGGTTTATCATCAATTGCCAGTTAACTCCAAATTTATCCTGACACCATCCGTATTGTTCGTTCCATGGATATCTGTTGAGCGGCATCAACACGGATCCATCTTTCGATAACATATTCCATGTTTCTTCCACTTCTGCTGCTGAGGTAAACAAAACAAAAAATGAAATTGATGGATTCATTTTGAACATTGGGCCGCCATTGAGCGCCATAAATTTTTGCCCTTCAATTTCAAATGTAGTCACCATCGGATTGGTGGCTGTGATTTTTACATTATTGAATACAGTACAATAAAAATCTGCTGCTGCTTTTGCCTGTCCATCAAACCATAAGCATGGATAAATTTGATTTGTCATGTTATTTTTGTTTTAGCGTTTCATTTTTGTTGTGGAAATTTTGTTAAGTCCATATAAAATACTTCCCATAAATGTCCGTCTACATCTTCTATGCTTCTTTGTAGCATAAAGCCGTAATCCTTTGCCTCACTTGGTTCTGTTGCTCCTGCATTTAATGCCCTGGTCATAAATTCATTTACTGCATCAACACTTTCAACAGCTAAGGAATTAATTACTGATACAGTTGCTTTGGTGTCGGCAATTTTCTTTTTTGTGAACCCACTAAATTTTGCATGGGTTAACAGCATTACAAAAATTTCATCGCTAATTACCATACAAGCTCCGGTTTCATCGGAGAATTGGGGATTGTTTGTAAATCCAATTGATGTATAAAAGTCCATTGACCTTTTGAGGTCTGCAACCGGAAGGTTGATAAAGATTTGTTTTTTCATGTTGATTATTGTTTAAATGTTCAAGTTAATTTGTCTCCGTGTAATTTTTGAAACTGTTTAAAATTGCCTGCCAACCTTCCTTTTGCATTTCTAATGGATTTTCGTTTTCCGGATCAAATACAACGATAATTTCAGTTTGATTTTCTAAAGTTTTAAACTCAACCGTTACCCTTCTATCCCCAAATGAATAGGTGAAACTTTGCCCCATTTTAATTTCCTCGTAAATGGCTTCAAAATCAAAACCATCGCTTCCGTCTTTGGCCTCCATTCTTGCAAAATATTTTCCACCTATCGTCATATCATTTGATGCTTTTGGGCATTGCCAACTTGGGTCAGCGAAATTCCAATTTACAATATGTTCAGGATTGGTGTAGTAGTTCCAAACTTTTTTTGCGTTTGCATTTATGGTTGCAGTTACGGTAATGCTATTACTCATTTTATTTTTTTAAATTATTGTTTAACTATACAAAGATGCAGCAGTAAAGCCAAATAAGTGAGTGCTGTTAATGACAACTTTGGGGGTTGATTATGACAAACCCATCCATTATCTTTATCGCATGAAAAATATATCCATTCTTGTTCCTGAATCCTCTGTGATGCAAGCCATAGCTGACCCCCAATACCTGTTCACTGCAGTGAATCAGTTTTTAACTGTATCAGGAAAAAGACCTTTATTCAATGTGCAGTTGGTAGGTGCAAGAAAGGAAGTGAAACAGAATGGTGGAATGTTTTCAGTGCGTACAGATGTGCAAGTTAAAGATGTATCCAAAACAGATTTGATTGTTATTCCTGCATTGTTTGGCAATATGAAAACTGCTGTTGCAAAAAATCAAAACCTTGTTCCGTGGATTGTAGAACAGTATAAAAGTGGAGCAGAAGTTGCTTCGCTTTGTGTTGGTGCGTTCCTGCTAGCTTCAACCGGTTTGCTGAATGGTAAGAAATGCTCTACCCATTGGGGATTTCAAAATGAGTTTAGAGAAATGTTTCCCGAAGTAGAAGTGGTAGAGGGTAGTATTGTTACAGAAGAAAATAGTATCTACTCAAGTGGGGGCGCAAATTCTTATTGGAATTTGCTTTTGTATTTAGTGGAAAAATATACTGACCGGGAAACAGCAATACTTGCATCAAAGTATTTTGCGATTGATATAGATAGGGATAGTCAGGCAGCGTTTGCGATGTTCAGAG
This sequence comes from Chitinophagales bacterium, assembly GCA_038320245.1. GTDB lineage: Bacteria > Bacteroidota > Bacteroidia > Chitinophagales > Chitinophagaceae > Ferruginibacter. The sequence goes on from JBBQEA010000159.1 coordinate 2,587, forward strand.
GTCAGAAAGAACACAAGGATATTGAAATTAAAAAAGCACAGGAATATATCGAAGCAAATTTTCAGGAAAAGATTACGATCGATGCTTTAGCAGATAAATACGGAATAGGCAGAAGAAGTTTTGAGAGAAGATTTAAGAAAGCCACCGACAATACGGTAATAGAATATATTCAAAGGATAAAAGTAGAAGCTGCGAAAAGAAGTTTTGAAACTAGTAGAAAAAATATTAGTGAAGTTATGTATACTGTTGGCTACACCGACACAAAAGCGTTTCGGGATTTGTTTAAGAAAATTACGGGGCTTACACCAATAGAGTATCGCAATAAGTATAATAAGCAGCCAATAGTATAAGTTTTTTGTTATAAAGTTGATTAAGCTACTTTTTAAACGGATAATATAAATTCTGTTGGCCCGGGTGAAAAGCTTGTTTGTTGGAATTTTTACCTTTTTTTTTGAGGTTGGCATTGCGGGGGCTTTGCACCTTTTAATAATCCTGTAGAATTATTTAATGTCAGCTACAATAAGACCGTTTTAAGATAGATTACGCCTTGCTCAATAAAATTCCAACCGCCGAAAACCTACGCTGGATAGTAGCGTAAAGCCCGGTGAGGGCGCCACCCGAACTCCCCAAAAGGGAGGAGGAAGAAGCCAGGCTCTGTGCCGGACTTGCAGCGGATAGCCAGACCACAGCTGAATGAGGTTATATCGCTTGCGTTCCCATAAAAATCATCCTGAACAGTCCTCTAATTTTAGTGCAAACTAAAACCCATTACCTTTGCCGGCATTATTATGAAGACAAAAACATTACACAAAGACAAAGTAAACATCATTACGCTGGGGTGCAGCAAAAATATGGTGGATAGCGAAGTATTGAGCGGGCAGTTGCTGGCCAATGAAATTGACACGGTTCATGAAAGTGGTAAAAAAGACCATAACATTGTAATTGTGAATACCTGCGGCTTTATTGAAAAGGCCAAGGAAGAAAGCATCAACACTATTTTACAGCAGGTGGAGTTAAAGCGCAGGGGTAAGCTGGACAAGGTTTATGTAACCGGTTGCCTAAGCGAACGCTACAAAAATAACCTGGAGGCGGAGATACCGGAAGTGGACGCTTATTTTGGCACCATGGAGTTGCCGATGATTCTTAAACAATTTGATGCTGACTATAAAGCTGAACTGATTGGTGAACGTTTACTGAGTACGCCGAGCCATTATGCTTACATGAAAATAAGTGAAGGCTGTAACCGCACCTGTTCTTTTTGTGCCATTCCGCTGATGAGGGGAGGGCATGTGAGCAGGCCGATTGAATCGTTGGTGGATGAGGCCAAACGATTGGTGGATAGGGGTGTTAAGGAAGTGATGCTGATTGCGCAGGAGTTAACTTATTACGGATTGGATATCTATAAAAAAAGAGAACTGCCCAAACTATTGCATGCGCTGGCAGATGTAAAAGGGCTGGAGTGGATCCGGCTGCATTATGCTTACCCGAGCAAATTTCCACTGGATATTATTGATGCAATTAAAGAAAGAGACAATATCTGCAACTACTTGGATATGCCCCTGCAACATGCTGCTAACAATATGCTGAAGTTGATGAAGCGGCAAATTACCCGGGAAGAAATGGAAGACCTGGTAGGCGAAATTCGCATGCGTATGCCGGATATGTGCATCCGCACAACATTGATTGCCGGCTTTCCCGGTGAGACGAGGGATGATGTGGAAGAACTAAAACTGTTTTTGCAAAAAATGCGTTTCGATAGGGTGGGGATATTTACCTACAGTCATGAAGAAGGTACAAGCGCTCATGATTTAGTGGATGATGTGCCTGCAGCAGAAAAGGAAGAAAGAGCACAGGAAATAATGGAAGTGCAGCAGGAAATAAGCCTGGAAAAAAATCAGGAAAAAGTGGGCAAAACTTTTAAAGTAATGATTGATAAAAGGGAAGCGGGCAGGTATATTGGTCGCACCGAATTTGATAGTGTGGAGGTAGATAACGAGGTAATTATTGCATCAAAAAAGAAACTGGCTATTGGCGAATTTGTACAGGTGAAAATAACCAAGGCTTTTGATTATGATATTGAAGGTGAAGTGGTTGGTTAAAATGGGGCGTATTTTTTCGGGAATTTGTTATGAAAGCGAAGACGTATAAATGGTTTGTTGTTAAGATGTTTAGCTAAACTTCTAAACTCTCTAAACCTCTAAACATCGACATGAGAATAAGTCTGCCACGATTAAAATAAAGGCACCACCAATACTGGTATTGTTGATTTATTTACCAGGGCTGTGTGGTTATCTCCTAAAAATAACCTGAAGAGGAAACCATGCGTACGATGACCGATTATTAACAAATCGATTTGTAATTTTTCTATTTCTTCCAAAATCATTTTAACGGTAGGTCCCTGTATTAGCAAGGCTTCTGCCACAATTCCTTTGGCAGTAAGTTCATCAGCATATTGCCTGATGAGTTTATGCTCCGTCTTTAAATCTTCTACCAGGTAATCTCTTACGTATTGTGGTCCTACCTTGTTTCCTACAAAATCAGGCTCAGGGGCAGCAATGTGTAATACCCAAACTTTGGCACCGGATTTTTCAGCTTGTTCAGCTGCTGTATTTATCAGTTGGTGAGATGAAGCGTCGAGGTCAACCGCAACTAAAATATTTTTCATGGCTCTATTTTTTAACGATGCAAAGTTATAAAACCGCTACTTTTTAGCAGGTATTTTTTGCATAATACACGCATTTTAAAAATATATTTCTTCTGCAGCCTACCACAATAATTGTTACATTAAAGCTGATTGATTGCCGGTGATTAATTGTTGCCTGCCATCATCTAACTAAATGACATTTATCACTAGTAAAAATCAATGACGATGGCTTCATAAATAATTTGACTGATACTTATCGAGCACAGCAAACAATAGAAATAGCTATTGATAAAGTTTATGTTATTGCGGTTAATGTTGATGTACAACTTTTGATGCATAATCAAATCGATAAGCAGGGATTACTTTTATGCTAACCGATTAGTAACAACTATTTATAGGTGGGTTGGATATGGAAACTTTTAGCCCGGCAGGTACAATAAAATTTACCGGCGTAATTCCATTACCAATAACCAGCCGGGTATTATTTCCGCTGAGTGTCCAGTTGGCAGTAATAGTTGGTGCTGGATTATTTACAACGTTAAATAGCTGAAAGTCTGCAGTAAAACTAGTTGGGTTGTTTCCGCTGCCATCGGTATTGCTTCCCCAGGTTGCAAGGTTATTAAGACTTCCGGATGCTTTTGAATACCATACAGGTAAGTTAAAGATATTTTTGGCAACAACCCTGTCAAACAATTCCCGATGACCTGCATTGTTGAAATGTATCATATCTCCGGAGGAATATTTATCAAGAATGGAAGTGTCTTCCGGGTTGAACATGCCATCCCAAAAATTTAATGTATTGGCCGTTCCAAAACGATTAATGATAGAGTCTTTAATATCGGCTAATTTTCTTTTTACATCCGAGGTATTAAAAATCCCATCAGTTCTTGGTTGGGTAGTTGTAATAAAACAGCGGTTGCCGGTACCTGTTGCAGAGTCATAAATAAGCTGCAGGCTGTTCATAATCTCGGCAAAACTGTAACTGTTATAATTATTGGTAGGATAATTTATAATAACTACTCCGTCAGCCGGATTGGATATATCTTTTAATAAAAAGAGACCCTTGCTAATATTGTGATTGGCATCGGGGAAAGGTCTGAAAGCAGGGGGTATATAACTTGTTGGCATTGCCCGGTAATTATCAGCGCCAGGTACGCCAAGGTTGTATACAGAGTCTGCAATACCCAACTGGCACTTAAAGAATCTATTTAAACAACTAACCCAGCAACTATCTTTAGTGGTAGCCCCATTACCAGCGGTAGTGGAAGAACCAATGGCAATCACCCTTTTGTCTTGAGAAAAAGACTGGTTTATGTGTAAAAAAATAAAAAGGAATGTACACATGCCAACATGCCTGATTGTATTTAAATGAGCGGATTTAAATACCAAATGATGTAAGTTAAAGGGTAACCTAACGGAATTAATTCTACTCTGCATTCTAATATTCTTACTTATGAACGTTTTTACTTAATATGGTATATTTCTAATAATCAATATTTGTACCACCAATTCATTGCAAATTAATGAAGTTGGTTGTTGAATTTCATTTTGATCTTTATTAATATCATGGACTCATATCTTTTTATTTGAAACCCGATGGTAATTATACCCAAACTAGGTATTACAGAAATTTACATGTTATTTTTTAACTGGTAAATCATCCGTTTAATAGCGATGGCGATAATTTGCCAGAACTTAAACAAAATGAAAAATCCTGCATATAAGAAGTGCTTTCTTGTATGCAGTAACCTATCAGTACAGCAACTAATGGTTGTTTTTTAATCACTTTCTTCCAGGTGGAAGTGCTGGTGATGAGCACCTGCTGCAAGATGCAGTGCGAAACTTGCAATGGCAAGGTCTTTCAGAATGCTGATTAACGCCAGTTGCCGGGTTTCTAAGGCACCTGCGTTCAGGAAGTTAGGCAAATGGATGGTAAGAATGAAAATGATAAGCAAGGCTGCCAATATGTAGCCGGTGAATTTTACGTACTGGTTATTCATAAAGGATATACCTGTAAGAATAAATGCTGTGCCCACAAAATAGGCCCAAACAATGCCGCCCAATAATTCTGACGGTACATACGCCATCAAGTCGTGTGGATATAGGAAATGAAAAATTCCAAAAATGATTAACACAACCGATAACATATAGATGGCGATCCGGGAGATGATGTGATAATGTTTCATAATTATAATTTTTGTAAAAGATAAAAAATTTGATGTTGTAAAAAGATGATTTACATCAGTTGTTTCTATGAAGCTTGTCAATTGGAGTCTATACATTATGGTCAGGCGAATTGCAGTATGTAGAAGATATTACCCTGATTTTATTTTGCTAAGATGGGGCGGGCTCAAAAAATAAACAAAGTGATATTTGTATTGGATATTGTATATATAGCTCAGTTGAACAAAAAGAATAACTTTATTTTAAATTAATAGTAAGATGCCATTTTCAATTATCAGTTTTGAGCCAAAATATGCAGCAGATTTTATCCGGATTAATCTTGAATGGCTTGATAAATATGAACTGACAGAAGCAGCCGATATTTTTATGCTTGAAAATTATCAATCGGAGATACTGGATACAGGTGGTGCTATTTTTTTGGTAAAAGCAGGCGATGCCATTGTTGGATCAGCAGCACTGATCAATGAAGGAAATGGGTTGTTTGAGCTGGCTAAAATGGCGGTAACCGTTCAGTTTCAGGGACGTGGCATTAGTAACATGCTGATAGAAAAATGCCTTGAAAAGGCGCTGGAACTTAGGGCTAAAAAAGTTTATCTCGTTTCCAACAGTCGTTTAACAACAGCTATTGGTTTATATAAAAAATACGGATTTATCAATGTGCCGGTTACCAATAATCATTATGCAAATGCAGATGTAATGATGGAAAGGGTTTTGTAATGGTTGTAGTTACTTTTATTAAAACTGTGGATATTTTTGGTGGATAATTGCGGCGAATACTGGTTTGGGTTTTTTTTTATTGGGCTATGCTTTTGAAAGCCCACTAAAACGGAAGAAGCCTTTTGCGGTTTTAGAAAAGGTAAACAGCAGACAGCGTGCGGCGACTGATGGAGGATGGGAGAACAGGGGTGGAAAAAATCTACTGATTTCAGTATTATTATTCAATTAATTTTCAACCACAATATTGTATTTGTATAATAATCCGGCAAGTCCGTGAATAGAGAATTTTGCTTTTTTTATACGGTTTTTTTCCGGGTCAATAGAATAATTAAAGGAGCTGCGGAAGTCTGCTTTTTCTAAAATAGATTCTTTAAATATGGCTCCGGATAAATCACAACTGTCAAACAGCGCTTCCGTTAAATCTGTTTCTGCAAAATCCACTTCCTGAAGCGTGCAATGACGGAAAGCTGACTTTTTCAATTTTAGTTTATAGAAGGAGGAGAACGTTAAATTGCAATTATCATAGCTGGCTGCAAACAGAAAGCCATTGCATTTTTCAAAATGCAGCCCTACTAATTTGCAGTCTTTAAATTGAATATCTCTTACGGAAGTACCCGCTATATTTGCCATGCTGAAATTGCAACTATTAAATTTGCATTCGGTAAATTTAATATTGCTCAAATCGGCATTGGTAAATACACAATTAATAAAACTGCTGTTTTCGTATTCCCCTTTAGGCAATGGTTGGACAGAATAATCGACGCTGTCAAAAGTTTTATCTTCAAAATAATTATCTGTCATTGTAAAGCAAATTTATGCACCGTCTGCAAGATGAAATTAATGAACAATCCGAGAAGGAGAATAATATTTTTGTCCAGCGAGTTTCGCAATCATCTTCTTTAAAGATAAGAATGGACTAAGGCGGAACCTCCACAACGGCAGTGATGATTGCGCTAATGTTCATTAAACATAAAAACTGCTTGTGGCAAAATAGCTACTTGTAGTGGTCTGGGTATTGAAGGAGAATTTAGTAAATTAAGTTGGAAATGTATCGCTACAGGTTGGCTGTTTCAAAAGTATTGCCCTGTTTTATATCCCCGGTTTCGTAGCCTTTTTTAAACCAGTACATTCTTTGAGCAGACGTGCCATGAGTAAAAGCATCGGGCACCACCCTGCCAGTTGATTGTTCCTGTAGCCGGTCGTCACCAATTTGATTAGCGGCATTCATGGCTTCTTCGATATCACCGGCATCAAGTGCGTTTTTGTATTTGTCTTCGTAGTGTGCCCACACGCCAGCATAGAAATCGGCCTGTAGCTCCATCATTACCGAAAGGCGGTTGCCTTCTGTTTCACTGGCCTGGGATCTTAAATTATTTATTTTACCTGCTGTTCCCATTAGGTTTTGAATATGATGGCCCACTTCATGTGCTACTACATAGGCCATGGCAAAGTCGCCGGGTGCATGCAATTTTTTTTGCAGATCCTCGTAAAATGAAAGATCAATATACAACTGCCCATCGCCGGGACAATAAAAAGGTCCGGCCGAAGAACCAGCGTTGCCACAGGCAGACGAGACGGCGCCCCGAAACAACACCAGCCTGGGTTCCTGGTATTGGCTTCCCATATCCGTAAACAATTTATTCCAGACATCTTCTGTTTCTGCCAGCACCACTTTTACAAACTTTGCTCTTTCATCATCTGCACTTTTTTCCTCTGCTGTAAGCTCTGTTTGCTGGGGTGTGTTTATAGCAGGGATTTGCGATGGATCAATTTCTCCACCGTTCATAAACGTGCTTACCAGGTAAATAATTACGCCGATTATGCCGCCACCTACGGCAATTCCACCACCCATACCACGGCGGTCGTCTACATTACTGCTTTCTCTTTTACCTAACCATTGCATAAGGTTACATTTTAATGTTCATCCATATTATCAAAAAAATCACGCCAGTATTTTTGGGTGTAAAATGCCTTCTATTTATGAGTAGTTGAGTAAAAATTTCTACGGTATGTTACACGGCAGGCATGGCTATGTAGGTATTTTCGATTGGCCTATGCCAGCAGGTCAACTTGATTGGCTGGTACAATAAGATGTGATGGATGAGTCAGGCGATAGGTTTTATTTTCTCAGTTCAGGCGACGGGTCGCTAATATCAGTTTTTGTAATTAGAAAGTAATACAGGCGAAAACCCCGCTGGGAAAAAAAGTTTCTTGCCTATTTTATTTTATCCCTTCTTTCTTTCAACTCTCTCCAGGTAGTTAAAATAATACCTTCATCTGCTAACGCCTTTTTAAACACAGGATCCATCATGGCCAGCATATCTCCTCGTCTTACCGGGCCACTCGTTGAAATATACTGAAACACTTCTGTGGTAGCTGTGCAATGCATGATCATCATGGTTACGCCTGGTTGCAACGATTTAATGCCTTCTATATATTTGCCGGTTTTAAATGACTGCAATTTTTTGTCATCATTTATTAAGTCGTCAGGAATTGTCCAGTCGTAGCTAACATTGTGCAGATCATCGAGTACGGGTAAACCTGCATTCCAGATCATTTTACCCAATGCCTGCATTTGTGCAATTTGTTCTGCGGGTGCATGCATTTGTTGCTGTATCAAAATATCGGCACCACCGGGCATCATTACCGGAATATGATTTTCAATACCTAGTTTTATATAACGTTGTAAAAAAGCAGGCGAGCCAAACAAAGTACCCATGTGCGTATCAAAGTGCGTAGGTTCAAAGCCCATCATTCTGGCCTTTTCCAGTTGCGCCTTTATTTCTTTCTCCACTTCATCTGCAGAAGCATGTTGCACTACAGCTTCTACACTGCTCCACATTGCGCCTTCGGTATCCACCAATCCTGGCACAGCCGCTTTGCCAGCCACCGGCCCCCAGCGATACGCATCCCATTCTGAAGTAAGTGTTAAATGCAGTCCGGCATCAATGCCGGGATGTTCTTTAAGGTAGTGTACAAAACCGGGCACCCAGGAGCAGGGCATCATTACACTTACAGAGTTTGCCGCTCCTTTTGTAATGGCATTTATGGCACCTTCGTTAGAGTCGTAACTCATGCCTGCATCATCTACATGGAGAATAAGCACACGGGCACTTTTGGGATACCCTAATTTTTGTGCATAGGTACTGTCTGGCGTTTGAGCAGCGCACAGCTGTCCTGCAACAATTAAAAAGAACAGGTTGGTTGTTTTAGCAATAGTCATAAACTAAATGTAAGAATAATTATTACAATAAAAAGGCAGAGCAAAAAATGAAGTACAAACTCAGCCACTTGGCTGTGGAGTCATTGTATGATTATCAAGGTTATTTTGCTTAGAAAAAATAGTTATCAATAAACCCTTTGTTCTTAGCCTTGATGTTGCGGCTGCCAGCTTTTTAATTTGCAAAATGTAAAGAAGAAAAGTCGATCCGTTATTTTATGAACTGCTACTTCATGGTCTTCAAACCTGTTACTGTCATCAACAAAAAATTAAGTGCTTTTGAATAATCCAGTTGGTTATATTCCATTCCTGCTACTCTTAAATTGCTATAGTAGGCTTCAAGATTTTTATAATAGTTTTTCTCGAGTTGAACCGCTGTGGCTTTCTCTCCCATTGACTCAATTAAAAACCATTTTTCTATAAGTCTTGCAGTTCTTCCGTTGCCATCTTGAAAAGGGTGAATTTTTACAAATACTAAATGAATAAGGGCTGCAAAATAAAAGGATTCAAACTCATCCAATTTTTCATTTTGGAGCGTTTCAATATCATCAAATAATTTTTTTAATTCTGCTTCAACAATCTCAGCGTCAGCCGCAACATATTCTATTCTGTCATCGCTGTTTATAACAAACATTGGATTGTTTCTTATTAAGCCCTGCTGAGATTTTGGCAATAAGTTTGAGCTTAACAATGAATGTGCCTTACAAAGATTTTGAAAGTTTAGCTTGTTTGTATAAATAAACTCATAGGCAACAAAAAGGTCGTCTGCTTTCTTAGTATAATCTGGTTGGTATGGTACGTTTAAAAATTTATGTTTAAAGAAGCTGTCGAAGTCAATATTTTCACCTTCAATTTTTGAAGAGTAAACAGCAGATACAGCGTTATAAAATTTAAAATAATCTACAGGTGTGTGAACTTTTTCAAGTTCATCCAATAAGAATTGAGGAGACTGCCCTACAGCTTCTTTGTATTGCTCTATTAAGGCTATGTCTAAAATTTTAAACTCCATGTTCTCTTACATTAAGGCAAAGATACTCAACGA
>JBBQEA010000160.1:0-12360 GCA_038320245.1 Chitinophagales bacterium
TTTGCTGGCTATGAAATGTATCCCGAACAAGGTGGTTGCCCGGCAGGAGGCACGGTAAGCGGCATTGGTTACATCAATGGCAGACAATGCATAATTATAGCCAACGACCAAACCGTAAAGGCGGGTGCATGGTTTCCTATTACCGGGAAAAAGAATTTGCGGATGCAGGAAATTGCCATGGAAAATAATTTACCGGTTATTTACCTGGTGGATAGTGCCGGGGTTTACCTGCCCATGCAGGATGAAATTTTTCCGGATAAAGAACATTTTGGCCGCATCTTTCGCAACAATGCCAGAATGAGCGCCATGGGTATTACGCAGATTGCTGCAGTAATGGGCCCCTGCGTTGCAGGTGGTGCCTATCTCCCCATTATGAGCGATGAAACACTAATGGTGGAAGGCAATGGTTCTATTTATTTAGCCGGCCCTTATTTGGTTAAAGCCGCCATTGGTGAAGAGGTTGACAGTGAAACATTGGGGGGCGCATCTACCCACACAGCCATTAGTGGGATTGCCGATTATAAGTTTGAAACAGAACAAGCTTGTCTCGACCACATAAAAAAAATCATCAGTAAACTGGGTAAAACACCCAACGCAGGCTTCGACAGGATAGCAGCCGTTGAACCAGCAAAAGCAGTCAATGAAATTTACAGCATCCTCGCCGAAGGCAATGCAAAGCCCTACAATATGGTGGAAATTATTGAATGCATTACTGATGCCAATAGCTTCGATCAGTTTAAAGAAGACTATGGCAAAACCATTTTGTGCGGCTATGCAAGAATTGATGGCTGGGCTGTAGGCATTGTAGCCAACCAGCGCCTGATTGTAAAAAATAAAAAAGGCGAAATGCAGCTAGGCGGTGTTATCTACAATGATAGTGCGGATAAAGCAGCAAGATTTATTATGAACTGCAATCAAAAGAAAATACCGTTGGTGTTTTTGCAGGATGTTACCGGCTTTATGGTAGGCAGTCGCAGTGAACATTCAGGCATTATAAAAGATGGGGCAAAAATGGTGAATGCAGTAGCCAATTCGGTGGTGCCCAAAATCACCATCATCATTGGCAACAGCTATGGCGCCGGCAACTATGCCATGTGTGGCAAGGCCTACGATCCCCGTTTTATTTATGCATGGCCTACAGCAAAAATTGCAGTAATGGGCGGCGAGCAGGCGGCTAAGACTTTATTGCAAATTCAAGTGGCATCTTTAAAGGCAAAAGGCAAAGTAATAACTCCCGAAGAAGAAGCAAAAATATTGAATGATATTACCCAGCGATACAACAGCCAAACCACTACCTATTATGCAGCAGCGAGGCTTTGGATTGATGCCATTATAGACCCGGGTGAAACAAGGATGCTGATTGCCGAAGGTATTACTGCGGCCAATCACAACCCGGATATTGAGCCTTTTAAAACGGGCATTTTACAGGTATAATATTCATGCGAAAATTTGATCAGGCGTCGGAGCTGATAGGTATCGGCTCAGGCCGGTGTCTACCGATTACTAAACTAACTAATTCTATACTGCTGGAACAAAATCAGCTTTACACTAGTACCCCAAAATAAGAATTAAGAGATACTTGCATCAATACAATTCCTTTGTGGGAAATTGCTTATTTTCACGTCTTTTAAGTAGCTTAGATACCACCAGAACGTATAATTTATGAGTAAATTTTTTCTACGCAACCTATTGATTTGTGCAGGTATTGCTACTGTATTATTAAATGCTTGCAAAGATGATAGCTATTTAGCAATACCACCATCCATACCGGCACAGAATTACACAGAGAGTTTTGATAACTTCCAGGAAGCATACGCACACGGATGGAGAACCAATAACAGAAGTACACCCTTTGGCCGTAAATGGTACGACGTAGCTGAAGCGCCCAACTTTGGATCTGTAAACTATGTAGCCGTCTATTACCCGGAATGGGAACAGGCGCAGTTTACCTTAGACAGTGCTCAATTCCCCAACACTCCCTTTCCTGGCCGTTACTGGCAAAATGCTTATGGTTCTCAGCGGGCATCCAATGGATATGCTGCAACCAGTATTGCAAGTGCATCGGTAATAGGAATTGGCGCTCCGCTTTCAAAATTCAATATCAGCAATTGGTTAATATCACCGGAAACGCTGCTGCAAAATGGTGATAAAATTATCTTCTACACCTACAGCAAAGGCCTTTGCCGCTTGCAATTATGGATAAATACTTCCAACACATTAAATGTGGGCGATGGATCATTTGGCAACGGAGATTTCAATATTAAATTATTAGATATTGACTCTACGTATGCAAGGGTAGAAAACAATCCTTCCATGGCTTTTCCTACAGAGTGGACAAGGTTTGAAGCTGAGGTTACGGGGCTTCAAAAACCGGTTAAGGGAAGATTTGCATTCAGGCATTTCCTGGAAGACCAGTTGCCCGTAAGACTATCTGCCATTGACCCCAATAATATCGATACCATTTATACACAGATACATAAATCTGTAATTGGCATTGATGAGGTAACTTATAAAAGCGAACATTGATTTTTTTAAAAGAAAATAAATGAAAAATACATTCACTATAGCAATACTATTCATTACCCTGATTGTAACCATCGCTTTTTCCTGCGCTAAAGAAAGTAAAGCACCGGTTGCCATAGACTATTCATTATCCGAGGAGTTTGACACTGTCAGCAATGCCCTTGCCAAAGGATGGGTGATAGCTAACAATACAAAGCCTATTGGCACCATGGGCTGGGTACAGGGCTATTTCTATGTATCGCTGTACCATGGGCTGGCATTGGATAAATTGGGCTTTGGATATGCCAACAATTACGCTTATGGTGGTGGCTTTAGCGGTAATAATCCTGCAGCTTCGGGTACCGATTTTATCATGACCACATCCGACTGTGGCTATGGGGTGGCCAACTGCAGCAACTGGCTTATTTCCCCGGTGTTAACAGTAAAAAATGGCGATGTGGTTAATTTTTATACCCGTACCTATGGCAATCCTGCAATTGCAGCTGACCGGCTGGAAGTGAGGATGAATGAAGTTAACAGCACAGCAGATGTAGGAAGAGACAGCAACAGCGTGGGCGGATTTACAAAAGTATTGGTTGATATCAACTCCAGATATTTATTAAGCGGAACAGGATCATATCCGGCCCAATGGACAAAATTTGTAGTAAAAATATCGGATGTACCGGTGGCAAAAAAAACCAGGATTGGTTTTAGATATTATGTTCCGGGAGGTGGTCCGCAAGGCGACAACGGTTTGGGAATTGGCATTGATAAATTTATATTTTCCTCAAACTGATCGCAACCTTTTTATCTTCTGTTAACTGTGTTGAGATTACGACAAGCACTTTTCATTTTATACATTAATGTTGGCTAAGCAGCATCTTAAATACTATTTAAAACCTCCATTTTCTCTTTCTTTTTTGAGTGGGAAAATTGTGTTGCTTTATTTATTTTTAGCAGCAATTTGTGTACAGTCCTGTACAGACAAAAAACAAACTGGCAACCTTGCAACAATTGACAGTACTGAAATAAAGGCAAACATACAAGCGTTGCTAAACATTAAACAGGCAACCTTATTATTAAAAGATGGCGATCTTGTTACCAGAAGTGATGATGATTTTGAAAGCCTTACGCTACAGAATTTCTCCCAAAAAGATCGCACCTATTCTCACAGCGGAATAGCCTTTAAAGAAGGCAGTTGTTTTGTAATATATCATTGTATGGCAGGCATAGAAAACCCCGATGCCGCCTGCAGAAAAGAGCCCTTTGACAGCTTTGTAAACCCCATAAAAAAAACAGGGTTTGGTATATTTCAATACCAGCTTTCAACAGCAGAAACAGAGCGGCTGCATTTGGTGATGCAACAAAATTATCAATCCAAAAAACCATTTGACATTTCATTTAATTTAAAGACAGATGACAGTCTGTACTGTTCTGAAATGATATCGAAAGGGCTGCAACATGCAACAAAGGGAAGAGTGAAAATACCTACTTCTTTTCTCCATAATTTTACGCCCAAAATAATGGGATATCGAACCAAACGCTTCTTTAAAACATTTGAATATATTGGCATCGACGACCTTTACTTGAACCCGTTTTGCAAAGAGATTATAAGGGTGAAATATTAAGATATGGAACATATTAAATTATATACGGATGGCTCATCCAGGGGCAATCCCGGCAATGGAGGATATGGCGCAATATTACTGTGGGGTAACCACCGGAAAGAACTATCGCAGGGCTACAAACATACCACCAACAACAGGATGGAGTTGATGGGAGTAATTGCAGGACTGGAAGCTATCAAAAAATTGGAAGTACCGGTTATAGTATATTCCGACAGTCAATATATTGTAAACGCTGTTGAAAAAGGCTGGCTTAAAACCTGGATTAAAACAGACTTTAAAGGCGGCAAAAAAAATGCAGACTTATGGAGACGCTATCATGCTTTAGCAAAAAACTTTTCCATCAAATTTGTGTGGGTTAAAGGTCATGCAGATAACCCTCACAATAACCAGTGCGATCTGCTGGCCACATCCGCAGCTGATGGGAAAAATTTGTTAACAGATGAAGGGTATATGGATAGTCTGTAAAAAAAATGCCACTCAGTATGAGTGGCATCAGTATAAAAAATTTAAAAAATTACGCCCGGGCAGCATCGCTTGTCATTACCTTTTTGTTTAACAAATAATAACTGCCAAACAACAAGGAACTAAAAAATAACGTAGCCAACAAACTGATTTTCATAAATGGAACACCGGCAGCAAGGCAGGCCAGTAATCCATCAAAAGTTTTTGGATAAGGTAGGTTATTGAGTGCTAAACCACCACCCATCCAAACAGCAACATTAGAGGCAACAAAGTAAAATAATACGCCTGCCAAAGAACCACCTAATATGCTGGCCCATTTGTTTTGGTTAACCGCAAAACCAATGAACGTAACTGCACCAAACAACAGGTAGTTTATCCATTGTCCGCCATAAAACCCTGGAATTGCAGAAATATTCAATTGAAATAACACTTCGTACAATACATCCGACAACAACATAGAGAACAAGGGCAGCAAAAAAGAATACTTTTTGTTTTTTACAATGCTGCCACTAAACAATGCCATGGCTATCTGCGGAGCAAAACCAAAGGGCCTCCCTGGCATTATTCTGTACAAAGATGCAATTACCAGCAGCAAAACAAAACTTACTATGATTGATTTATCTATCTTCATTTGTGAAAAAGTTATGCAACAAAAGTAAGTAATAAAACGGGTGCATTTTAAATTGTTGCTAATTATTTAAGAACTAAAGAATGAGTAAATCGCCGTGAAGGCGTTCAGACGTTTAGTTATCAAAGAAATAGAAACGTCTGAACGCCTTTACGACAAAACTAAATAACGGGCAGATGCTGCCATTGCTGATAGCTACCGAATTTGACTTACCCGCAATAAAACGGTGAATCAATTTTTTGATATAGCTTTTATACTCAACATTATTATGCCTTCATCAATGCATATTTTATGGCCAAGCATATAAAAACCGGACAACTAGGCGAACAACTGGGTGTTACTTATCTTATAGAAAAAGGTTACCTGGTACTGGAAGTTAACTGGAGACACTCCCGGTGGGAGGTAGATGTAATAGCCGCCAAAGGAAATGTGCTACATTTTATAGAAATAAAAACAAGACGAAGCAAACAATTTGGATTGCCGGAAGAAAAAGTAGGTAAGAAAAAAATTATGAATCTGATAAATGCCGCAGAAGAATACCTTTATCAAAACCCACAATGGCAACGGATACAATTCGATATTTTGGCCATTACTATCCTGAACAATAAAGTCCCTGAGTATTTTTTAATTGAAGATGTATATGTTTAGTTGGTGCTGGTTTAGGAGATTAATCTTGGTGATGGATGCCTGTTGGTTTTGTTTAGTGGTTTAGGGGGTTAGAGGTTTAGATGATTCATTAAACAGCAAGCAAATTTTAAAACCTACGACATCAGCACTTTCATTTTTTCTACCATTTTATATGTGGCCGGACAGTACTCAATATTTTGCTTGTGCACATGCATATAGTCAAGCGGTTTCTTTTTGGTAAGATGAGGAAAACCGGCACAATCCTCAGGCCGTATGGCATAGATAGAACATTTATTATCCGACTTGTTTAAAAACTGGCAGGGTTGTTTTTTATTTTGCCAGTCACCGGCCTTTTTATCATAAGTGAGCCATTTTTCTTTAAATGCAGGTACTGTAAGATCAAAATGTGCAGAGATACGTTTTAAATCTGCTGCTGTAAAAGTAGGCGTCATTTTTTTACAACAATTGCCGCAAGTAAGACAATCTGTTGTTGCCCATACTTCCTTATCTACCGCCACCATTATGGCATGTAACCCTTTGGGCGCTTTTTTTTCTAACCTGGTTAAAAAAGATTTGAAGGACCTTTTATTGTGTTTTACTTTTTGCCTGAAGGAACGAATGTTAACTATCATATCGATTTAAAAAGATGGGATACGAATATAGGGAAATATGGTGATTGGGAGGTGAAAGGTTGAAGGGTTGAAAGGTTGAAGGGGTGAAAGGTTGAAAGGTTGAAGGGTTGAAAGGTTGAAAGGTTGAAGGGTTGGAAAGTTGAAGAGTTGAAGAGTTTAAGGGTTTAAGGGTTGAAAGGTTTAAAAGTTGAAAGGTTGAAAGGTTGGAGAGTTGAAAATTTGAAAGGTTTAAAAGTTGAAAATAATTGTAAGAGTTGATTGCCACTAGTAACTTAACAGCGTCAATACTTCCTAACAAGAATCAAAAATCAAAAATCCCTCCCCGTTCGTAATTTGCACCCATGTGGCTGGCATATAAAAAAGGTTTCAAAGCTTATCTTCAACTGGAAAAATCATTGAGTGCAAATTCGGTGGAAGCTTACCTGCATGATATAGAAAAACTAACTGCCTTCCTGGAAACTTCCGGCAGCAAAGCAGGTCCGCAAGAAATTACATTGCAACACCTGGAAAAATTTATAGAGTGGATTGGCAGACTAGGCATGGTTCCCGGTTCACAGGCAAGGATCATTTCGGGGTTAAGAAGTTTTTTTAAATACTGCCTGCTGGAACAAATAATTACCATCGATCCTGCTGCATTATTGGAAGCACCCAAACTAAAAAGAGCCTTACCGGATATCCTTAGCTTTAACGAAATTGAAACAATCATTCAGCAAATAGATTTGAGCAAACCCGAAGGTGGCCGTAACAAGGCAATCCTGGAAACCCTGTACAGCTGTGGGTTACGTGTAACAGAACTGGTAAACTTACGACTGAGTTGCCTTTACCTAGATGTGGGTTTTATTAAAGTAATTGGCAAGGGCGACAAAGAAAGACTGGTACCCATTGGCAGTGATGCCATCAAATATATTAACATCTACAGAGAAACCATTCGGGTACATGTAGCACTTAAAAAAGGGAAAGAAGATATCTTGTTTGTAAACCGAAGAGGCGGCCAATTGAGCAGGGTAATGATATTTTTGATTATAAAAGATTTGGCAAAAAAAGCAGGTATTAATAAAACGATTTCACCTCATACATTCCGGCATTCATTTGCAACACACCTGGTAGAGGGTGGTGCAGACTTACGTGCCGTGCAGGAAATGCTGGGGCATGAGAGCATCACAACAACCGAAATTTACACGCATTTAGACAGGCATTTTCTACGGGAAACCTTGCACCAGTTTCACCCTGCATTTAAATAAATAGTTGAAGACGATGTAACGAAAGCTGCTGAGAGAAATGGACTGGAATCCAGTAGTTATTTTTGTTCCATTATTACTTCTTTATGCTGATAAGAAGCAGCATCTTGCTGGTAAGTATTTTTTACATTACTCCGGTAATTTTTAAACATGCTCATCCAACGTAATTTTAATACTCCTATTACGCCTTCTTTTATGATACCCTTATTCATTTTACTTTCGCCCAGTTTGCGATCCTGAAAACTGATGGGCACTTCGGCAATGAGGAAATTGAGCTTCCATGCAGCAAACTTCATTTCAATCTGAAAAGCATATCCTAAAAAATGTATGGCAGAAAGGTTAATCGCTTCCAATACTTCCCTCCGGTAGCAAACAAAACCTGCAGTTGGATCCATAATCGGCATCCAGGTAATCAGCCTTGTGTACAAAGAAGCTCCTTTAGATAATAAAATTCTATCGGCTGGCCAGTTTACCACTGCTCCACCTTTTACATATCTTGAACCGACAGCAATACCGGCACCCTTTTTACAAACTTCGTACAGCCTTTCCAAATCGGCAGGGTTGTGAGAAAAATCGGCATCCATTTCAAAAATGAATTGATATCCATTTTGCAATGCCCAGCGAAAACCATGAATGTAAGCCGTGCCAAGACCGAGTTTACCAGTACGTTCCTCAATAAATAACTGTCCGGGATATTTTGTAAACAATGATTTTACAATGGCAGCAGTACCATCCGGAGATCCGTCATCAATTACTAAAATATGGTACTGTTGGTTCAAAAGAAAAACCGCATCAATAATTTTCTCGATGTTTTCTTTTTCGTTGAAGGTTGGTATAATAACAAGTTTCTCCAAAACAAATCAATAATAATGTGTAACGAAAGTACAGTATGTAAATTGATTTAAAATCAACATATTTCCAACATTGTTGATTTAGATATTCTTTAACAGGGTTCTGTTTAATATTTCTGTAAGTTTTTGCTTGGTATGCAATGGAAAATCTCCCCTCATCATCCAATCGTAATATTGAGGCTCAGCCTTAAGCACATCCGTTACCGGCCTTCCTTTATGCTTTCCAAAGTTGAACACTTCCACACCCTTATCATCAAATAAAAAGCGGCGGGCATAATCCACAATCTTCTCCTCTCCTATCGTATTTAAAATGGTGTCAACAGTATTACCAAGATGCGGATAACGTTCTAATTGAGATAATAAAACATCGATGGTTGCATTTACATCCGCCTCAGCACTATGGGCATCTATCAGCTCTTTCTGGCAATAGAATTTATAGGCAGCCGTTAATGTTCTTGGCTCCATCGTATAAAATATATGCTGCACATCAATCATGCGGCGTTTGCTTAAATCAACATCCATTCCTGCTCTTAAAAATTCTTCCATCAGCATCGGAATATCAAAACGGTTGCTGTTGTAGCCGCCCATATCACAATTCTCAATAAATTGCTTTAGTTCATTCCCTGCCTGTTTAAAAGTAGGAGCATCTTTTACCATTTCATTGGTAATACCATGTATGTCGGTAGTTTGCTTTGGAATGGGCATCTGCGGATTAATCAGCTTGCGTTTTACCTGACGGGTTCCATCGGGCAAAATTTTCACCATGGCCACTTCAACAATTCTGTCGGTTGAAAGATTTACACCTGTTGTTTCAAGATCGATAAAGGCTACCGGACGGGTTAATTGTAAAGACATCTAGAGAAATATTGATTGTTTTTAAAGAATTTTAAAAGTACACAACAGCCTTTTAAAAAAAGCATGCATCAGACTTGTAACAAACCTAAAGTTAATTTCTGATATATTCACAAATTGAGTTTTAAAATACGATACAAAAATTATTTAAAAAGCATCCATATCAGCAGTAATAACCTTGTAGGGAAACCACTTGCTAACTCCATAAAAGTAATTCCCGAAAGTAAATCTGGCAAACGATTGAAATCAAATCATTTGTTGCACATTGTATCTTTGCGCCATGTTTACAAAATTAGCAGGCTGGGATGATACAATTGTTGCATTGGCAACTGCACAGGGCATTGGCGCCATTGCTGTTATCCGCTTAAGTGGTACTGATGCCATTCAAATTATTAACAACTTATTTCTATCAAAAGATCTTACCAAACAGCCATCTCATACACTACATGTTGGTATGCTTACTTTGGATAATAATCCATTGGATGAAGTGGTGGTTTCCCTGTTTAAAAACCCAAAAAGCTATACCGGCGAAGATGTGGTGGAAATTAGTTGCCACGGAAGCCAGGCAATTGCACAAACAATACTACAGGCCTGCATCAGCAATGGCGCAAGACTTGCCAAAGCGGGTGAGTTTACCCAACGTGCTTTTCTGCATGGAAAGATGGATTTAACCCAGGCTGAATCTGTGGCTGATTTAATTGCCAGCAATACCACTGCACAACAGCAGGCAGCATTGCATAATTTAAAAGGTGGTTTTAAAAAGGACTTAATTAGCATACGGGAAAAGCTGATTGAGTTTAGCGCATTAATGGAGCTGGAGTTGGACTTTGCCGAAGAAGATGTACAATTTGCAGATAGAAAAAAATTTAATGAACTGCTGGAAGAAGCAACCACAAAAGTAAAAAATTTGATAGCCTCTTTTCAATTGGGCAATGTGGTGGTTAATGGCGTTAAAGTAGCCATTGTTGGTAAACCCAACGCTGGCAAAAGCACGCTGCTAAATACTTTGCTGAATGATGAAAGGGCTATTGTAAGCGCCATTGCAGGCACTACAAGAGATACGGTCGAAGAGACTATCAACATAAAAGGCATCCTGTTTCATTTTATAGATACGGCTGGCATCCGTAACCATACCAAGGATGAGATAGAACAAATAGGCATAAGAAAATCTAAAGAAAAAATTGAACAGGCTGACATAGTAATATGGCTGGTAGATAAAGATGAAGCCATTGAAAACAATGAAATAAAAGAATCACTATCGCACAAGAACCACCTGATAGTAATTAATAAAATTGATGACCAAATTATCAGCACCATAAACCCGGAATATTTCTACATATCTGCTAAACAAAAAACCGGTATTGAAGCACTCACCAATGCCTTGTACAAGAAAGTGGTACAACAGGAAATCAATACAGAAAATACCCTGGTTACCAACAGCAGGCATCTGCAGCATTTGCAAAAAATACAACAATACCTGCAAAGCATTCAGGCAGGTATGCAGCAAAACCTCAGCACCGATTTAATAGCCCCCGACATAAAACTATGCCTGCAACAAATAGGAGAACTCACGGGCAGCATCACCAATGAAACAGTGCTGGATTACGTGTTTAGCAAATTTTGTATTGGCAAATAGTAAAATTTAGCTTTTTACTAAGGACTGGCATACAGTAAAAATGTAGCTAATTTGAAATTTAATATGCTGGCTTACCGGCAAACTTTTTATACCCCGAAATAATTTCGCCCTTTCTGTCTTCACTAATCCTAACTAAGCATATTTGGATATGTCATATTTAGGTAAATAAAAGTATTTAAATACTTTTATTGTTTATTTTTCTTTATCTTTGTTTTATAATTATCCGATAAATGAGCCAAGACTGGAGGGAATGTAATTAAAATGTTTTTATGCTAAAATCTAATAATGACACAATCGTATATTCCTGTTCTGGCTGTAGTAGTGCTGCACAAATGGCAAATTATATGGCTGTTCAATTAGACCGTCAAAATATAGCAGAAATGTCTTGTATAGCCGGGGTTGGTGGCAATGTTAAAAGCCTTGTACAAAAAGCTAAAAGTGGAAAAAAAATTATAGCAATTGATGGTTGTCCTTTAGCATGTTCAAAAGCATGCCTGGCAAATCACGGTATAAACCCAGTTGTACATATTGATTTATCAGATTTTAATGTACGAAAGCTAAAACATGAGGATTTTGAGATTGAGCATGCAAATCAAATCCTTGAAAAAATAAGACACTTAATTACATAACCTCACATTGTAGTGGCTGATGGTTATACCCAAAAAAATTAATAAACAACTGATTCACTTTCAAAATTAATAAATCTAAAAACATAGAACATGATCACAGAAGCAGAAAATATCCTCAACGTAACCTTACTTGAGCCAAGACAAAAACACCCAACCATCTTTGTTCGCTTTGATGAATTGAATGAAGGCGAAAGTTTAACCATTCACAACGACCATGACCCTAAACCGCTGTATTATCAACTGCTTGGCGAAAGGGGAAATATTTTTGTATGGGAATACCTGGAACAAGGGCCGGAATGGTGGAAAGTAAAAATATCAAAACGCATTACCGGAGAAAATGACGAAACGCTTGGGCAGATTGCGGCAAAAGATTTACGCAAGGCTGAAGTGTTTAAAAAATACGGACTTGATTTCTGTTGCGGTGGCAAAAAAACGGTAAAGGAAGCCTGTGCAGAAAAAGGATTGGATGTAACTAAAATTGAACAGGAATTGCAGCATGCTGACAAAGCGCTTTCGTCACGTCCGATTCCATACAACGAATGGAGCCTGGATTTCTTAGCCGATTACATTGTAAATACGCACCATAGTTATGTTAGGAAAACATTGCCCGAACTGGTAACCTATGCTACCAAAGTTGCCAGTGTACATGGTCAGCAGCACCCTGAATTATATAAA
>JBBQEA010000161.1:0-12340 GCA_038320245.1 Chitinophagales bacterium
CCGGCCAACCGAAACATTTTTCGACCAATCATTAGATAGCAACCGCATTCCAATGCGGCACATTGCTTTTTTAAATGCTTCGTTAAAAGTTAATGACAGGGTTATTTTAAACCCCAATGCTTATTATACTTACCAGGCTAAAGCAAGTTCATTTATGTTAGGTTTAACTGGCAATTATAATTTATCGGGCGCCGGCGAAAAACAATTAATTGCAGGCGTTTATTACCGGTATAATGATGCTGCCGTTGCAGTACTTGGATTTGAGGTCAATAACATCCGTTTTACTTTTAGCTATGACGCTACTACATCCGGTTTAAAAAACTTTAATAATGCACAAGGAGCGCAGGAATTTAATTTGATGAAAAGAGGATTTTATAATACTGGCGGTAATACCAACCAGGTGTTGTGCCCCAGGTTTTAAATGAAAACAATTTCAACAGCTATTCAATTTTTTACAACGCCAATTTTCGCACTATTTGCTTTACCTGCTTTTTCAAAATATCCATTTCAGCTAGTTTCATTTGTATAAAACTATTGTCTTCCAACCTGCCAACTACAGTATTCATCTCTTCATCAGATTCATACACCATCTGTCTGAATGGATTGGTATAATCTTTAGCCCTTGATTCATATATACCCTTGCACATCCAATCTCGGGTAACCAATAATTGCTGCAATAATTCTTTTAACAATGCCGGCGTAAACTGCCTGGGAGTAATGTGCAATATTTCTAAAAGAGCCGTGTATGCATGGCTTAATTTATCAGATTCATACATATCACCCTGATTTTTATAAAAATCATGCACTCCCTGCCAGCTACTAATCTTGGCTGTTTTTACCTGCTGTTTTAATTTATTAACAGCATCTTTAGTCATCAATTGTCCGCCAATATTCAACCACTCAGTTCGTTGAATTTTGGCAGAAAGGTTTTTCTTTACTTCTTCAAAAGTTGTAAACTTATTACGCTGAATAAATTCCATTATTTTGAGTGTTCCGTAATAATGTATCAACTCTTTAAACAAAGAAATTGACTGTGGCACTTTCAATATTTCGGTAACCCGATTTGAATTTTCCCAGCCATTTGCATTGGCAATTCCATCCTCATCGGGTGTTAATTGTTGCAAAAGCTGTAACGAAACAAACAGCTCGTTAATAGTGTCTGGAGCAAGATACTCGTACTCAATATGCTGCAATTTCTCTGTTCTGCGGTCACGATCAATGTATTTCCAGGCGTTGCGTTCCAGTGCATACATATTGTACATATACCAGTACCCGGGCATCACAACCAATTTATCGTTGGTAACATCGTTACTTACCAGGCAAAATGGTATCGGTATATTTAATTCTGCGGGGTAATCACCTTTAGCCAGTATGGTGAAGGATGCAAATTTTGAGTTGTGCTTAAGACTTACACATAGCCCCGGCCAAAAACCACGGCCCGCAATTATTTCACCATCCGGGCTGCGGCTATTGTGGTTGCTGCCGATGGTGGCACCTGCAGCAATATTACTTTGTCCCATTATAAGGGCTGCACATAAAAAAGAATTATTGTGGTGCTGCTCATGCGCCGGAAAAATTAACGAATTCAACACCTCACAACAGGAGATGGTAGCATTGTTACCCAAATAGGAATTAATTAACCTTGCGCCATATTTTAACTGAGAATGAGAGGCCATTACAAAACGAACTGCCTTAACTCCATAAAAAATTCTACAACCAAAGCCAACAATTCCATTTACAATTTCACATCCTTCACCAATTTGAGAAGTACGGTCAGCATCACTGTTAATAGTTAGGTTTTTTAATTTATTGGCGCCCTTTAAATAGGCATCTGTACCTATTAATACATCTTTAATTATTTTACAATTTTTAATTACTGTACGGTCACCTACTTTACCATAATGACCCCTGCTTTTGTCAAATCTATTATCTGTAAATTCTTTAAATTTATTTACCAGTGCTTCATCAGCTATATACCTGCTCCAAAGATGTGCATCGCCTGGCAGCATACCATCAAAGGGCATTACACTGCGGCCACCATTTTCGTTACACAGTTCCAGCAACACTTTTACTTTTTCATCTTCTCCTTCAAAAACAATTCCATTTCCAAATTTTGCTTTGTCGGTAGATGACAGTTCATTTACATTGGCAATCATTACTTCATTGTCAATAATATAATGGCTGAGGTAGTTAACATTATCAACACAAACATTGTTACCAAAATCGCAACTGATGATGGTACTATTGTATAAACCTACCGGCATGCGCAGGTTATGAAACTCAAGGTAAAGTGGTTCTAAATTTCCGATACGAACCAGTCCAAAAAACTTGCAATTTTTTACCAGTTCTGGTTTAAATAAAGAGGTAACCAGAATTTTGTTCCAGTCATCAGAAGTATTACTATTGCGAACCAATACTTCTATTTCAAATGAAGATAGTTTGCGGTATTTATCCGAATCAGGATTTTGTTTATTTCGCAGGTAGTACTCATCCTTGCCTTCAGGAATATATTTTTCTTCAATGAAATTATAGCCTAAAGCGTCTACCAGGTGTTTTTTGATAATGTTCATGAATTAATTGATAATTAATAATTTTTTCAATTTGATGTTCGTTTATTTTTAGCTTACAAGATTAGTACAATTAAAGGCGTGTGGTCACAACATTATCAATTATCCATTAAAAAATTATCCATTAAAAAATATCCATTATCATTCTACCGTTACACTCTTTGCCAGATTTCTTGGTTTATCTACATCTACTTCTTTTGCAACGCCAACGTAGTAAGATAATAACTGTAATGGAACACAACTTAGCAGGGGCGCCATTATTTCGTGTGCCGGCGGTACAAAAAATACATCATCAGCCAATGTTGGAATTACTTCATCACCTTCTGTAATAATGGCAATTACCTTTCCCCGTCTGGCTTTAATTTCCTGCATGTTACTAATTATTTTTTCGTGATAGCTATCCTTTGTTGCCACAAATACCACGGGTAAAATTTCTGTTACCAAAGCAATAGGACCATGCTTCATCTCCGCAGCCGGATAACCTTCTGCATGGATATAAGAAATCTCTTTTAGTTTTAAAGCGCCTTCCAAAGCAATGGGGAAATTATAACCACGACCAAGGAACAAGGCATCTGTTGCGTCCTTATATTTTTCTGCGATAATTTTAAGTGCATCAGCATTTTTCAGCAGCGCTTCTACTTTTTCCGGCACTGCATCCAATTCAAATAATAACTGGCTGAAAAGTTCCTCTTTAATAGTGCCCCGAACTTTACCAATTTGTAAAGCCATCATCATCAGTACTGCCAGTTGCCCTGTGAATGCCTTGGTGCTGGCAACGCCAATTTCCGGGCCTGCATGTGTATATGCGCCGCCATCACTCATCCTGGCAATGGAAGAACCTACTACGTTTACAATTCCAAAAATAATGGCGCCCTGTTTTTTGGCATTTTCAATGGCCACCAATGTATCAGCAGTTTCCCCGCTTTGCGAAATAGCAATGATGATATCACCTTTGTTAATGATGGGGTTTCGGTACCGGAATTCCGATGCATACTCCACTTCAACCGGTATACGACATAATTCCTCAATTACATATTCAGCTACCAACCCTGCATGCCAGCTGGTACCGCAAGCAACAATGATGATGCGGCTGGCATTTTTAAATGCCTCAATATTATTATCTACCCCACTCATTTTTATTTGTCCGGCAGCGGCATCTAAACGGCCACGCAGACAATCATAAATTGTGCTGGGCTGTTCAAAAATTTCTTTAAGCATAAAATGATCGTAGCCGCCTTTTTCAATTGCAGCCAGTTCCATATCCAGCTTGGTAACAAATGGCGTAATTTTTTCGTTGCCCAGGTTTTTAAGAATCAGCTCATCCGGACGTACAATGGCGAGCTCATAATCATTTACATAAACAACCTCCTTGGTATATTCCAGCATGGGTGTAGCATCACTACCCAAAAAATGTTCCCCTTTACCAACACCAATTACCAGCGGACTTCCTTTTCTTGCTGCAATAATTGTATCCGGTGTATCTTCATCAATCAGTAAAATACAATAAGCTCCTGTAATTCTTTTCAATGCTATTCTTACGGCTTCCTCCAGGTTACACTCATTGTTCTTTTTGATTTCTTCAATAAAATTTAGCAAAACTTCTGTATCGGTATCACTGGTAAAATGGTAGCCTTTGTTGAGCAGTTCCTTTTTAATCTGTGCATAATTTTCTATGATGCCATTGTGTATCATGGCCAGCTTTCCACTTGCAGACGTATGCGGATGAGCATTTCTATCGTTAGGCTCGCCATGTGTAGCCCAGCGGGTATGGCCAATGCCAATATGAGCATGAAGATTTTCTCCAATGATAAAATTTTCAAGGTCCGCCACCCTGCCCTTCTTTTTGTAAACTTTTAATCCTCCATTTAGCAGTGCTACGCCGGTACTATCATAGCCACGATATTCGAGTCGTTTTAATCCGTTTATTACAATGGGATAAGCTTCCCTTGGACCTGTATATCCTACTATTCCGCACATAAAAAAATCTATTTAAAAGTTGAATTGGGGTTGATTAATAAAAACGATTCTTTCCGGATAGCAATCGCAAAAAATCTATGTTGTTAGTTAATTTGTAATTAAACAATAAAACTGTTTTTAATACTTTGCAAAATAACGAAAATGGAACTATAAATTGTAATTGGAATTAATTGCTTAATTGCTTCCGTTTCAGTTTTATAATGCGTACTTTCTGCAGAAAACCAAAAATTGTAAATGAATTCGTTACTTTCGGGCGTCTTTATTATTCCGATAAACAACATCAACTATGAACCTTCTATTAAAAAAATCACCCATTCAAAAACTCTTCATTTTATTACTGTCAATAAGTTTTGTAAATTTTTTAAATGCGCAAACGCTACCTGCTGTAGGTAGTAAAACCCAAATCTATATTGTAAGGCATGCAGAGAAACAATCCGGCGAAGATCCCTTACTTACCACAGATGGAAATATAAGAGCAGGCGATTTGATGCGTATGTTGAAGAACAAAAAAATTAAAAGAATATATGTATCGCAATTTAAACGAACCCAACAAACTGCCGATAGTATGTTCTTAAAATTAGGTATTGATACGGTACAATATATTGCAGATGTATCCTGCACTGATTTGTTTAATGCTATTGATAAAAACCACGACTGGAATAAGCATATCCTCATAATTTCTCACAGCAATATCATGCAAAAAATTATTTATAAACTGGGTGTCACTGATTTTCCACAACAGAATATCCCCGCCAATGAGTTTGATAATTTATACCTGGTACGGTATAGAAATAAAAAACCATTACTTGAGAAAAGCAAATTTGGCAAACCGGCCGTTGCTTCGGAAGGTATAATGGAATAGTTGTTTTTTACTTATCGGTTTTTAATAAAAAATACTGATAGATTATCTAAATTTATTAATGGCTATTCTTAACTAAAATAGCGTGTGTAAATAAATACTTCCGTTTTATCCATCTCACAATTTTTTGCAGGTTGTAACCAATCAGTATCAGTTATAAAACAAAAACTGTTATAGAATCCCCCCAAAAAAAAAGAGAAGAAACAACAGCCACAAGGCTTTCCGTTTCTTCTCTTTTAATAAAATGATAGAAAAATATTACTTCAACACAAAACTTTCTAAAAACTTCGTATTAAAATTTCCACTCCGGAAATCTTCATTCTTCATTAATTGCAAATGAAATGGAATGGTAGTTTTTACCCCTTCAATAACATATTCGCTCAAGGCCCTGTACATGGTATCAATGGCTTCTTCACGGGTTTGCGCAATGGTAATAAGCTTTCCAATCATACTGTCGTAATAAGGAGGAATTACATAGCCTGCATACACATGGCTGTCAACTCTTACACCATGCCCACCCGGCGTATGAAGCACTGTAATTTTGCCGGGGCTTGGTCTAAAATCGGTGTACGGATCTTCTGCATTAATGCGACATTCTATGGCGTGCATAGTTGGGTAATAATTTTGACCGCTGATTTTATGTCCGGCTGCAATTTTTATTTGTTCTTTAATTAAATCGAAATTCACCACTTCCTCCGTAACGCAATGCTCCACCTGTATACGGGTATTCATTTCCATGAAGTAGAAATTGCGATGCTTATCTACCAGGAATTCTACCGTTCCCACACTTTCGTAATTAATGGCACCCGCTGCTTTAATAGCTGCTTCACCCATGCGCTCCCTCAATTCGGGCGTCATAAAAGGCGATGGCGACTCTTCTACTAATTTTTGATGGCGGCGTTGGATACTGCAATCTCTTTCACTAAGATGGCATACATTACCAAACTGATCACCTGCAACCTGTATCTCAATGTGGCGTGGCTCTTCTACAAATTTTTCCATGTAGATGCCATCATTCTTAAAAGAGGCTGCCGCTTCTGTTTTCGCAGTGTCAAATGCCTTTTCAATATCTTCCTCAGCCCATACAACCCTCATTCCTTTTCCTCCACCACCGGCAGTTGCTTTCATTATGATGGGATAACCAATTTCTGCGGCCGATTTTTTGGCATGTTCCACACTTTCTAATAAGCCATCTACACCAGGTACTACCGGAACCCCGGCAGCAATCATGGTTTGTTTGGCGGTAACTTTATCGCCCATGGCATTGATCATATCGGGCGTTGGCCCTATAAACTTAATGCCGCTCTCAGCACAAATTTGTGCAAACTTGGCATTCTCTGCTAAAAAACCATAACCCGGATGGATAGCATCGGCATTGGTAATTTCGGCAGCCGCCATAATAAAGGGAATGTTGAGATAAGAATCAACACTTGCGGGTTTTCCAATACATACCGCTTCATCTGCAAACTTAACATGCAAACTATCTTTGTCGGCCGTGGAATATACCGCTACAGTATTAATACCCATCTCCCTGCAGGTACGAATAACTCTAAGGGCAATTTCTCCCCTGTTGGCAATTAATATCTTTTTAAACATAAAATTCAAATGTGTTTATTTGCATTAATTGGGTTCTACCAAAAACAATGGCTGGTCATATTCTACCGGGCTGGCATCTTCAACCAAAACCTTTACTATTTTACCACTCACTTCACTTTCAATTTCATTGAAAAGTTTCATGGCTTCTATTATACAAACAACTTTACCTACAGTAACCTCGTCGCCCACATTGATAAATATAGGTTTGGTTGGTCCGCTTTGTCGGTAGAAAGTACCAATCATGGGACTCTTGATAGTAATAAGGTTATCTGCTTTTGCAGGAACAACAGCTGCTGGAGTTGCAGGGGCTGATGGTGCGACAGCTGCCGGAGCCGCTGCTGCAAATACCTGGTTTGGAATAGCCTGCCCACCCTGAATGATGTGCTGTACCGGATCCTTCTTTTGTTTTACTGTGATTTTGACACCTTCCTCTTCGATGGTGATTTCTCCAATATTGGTTTTATTGATGAGCTTTACCAGCTCCTGGATTTGTTTAATGTCCATGATTATGAAGTATTAAAAGGTTTTTGCAATCGGGCGGCTAAGGTAGGGAATGATTTTTCATTACCTACATTTATTTATAAAATAAAAAATAAGAAAAGAGCCATTTTTGAAGTAAATATCATCAAAAACACACTAAAAAGCTTCATTTTAGCTAAAAAGTGTCCAAAATAAAAAAGGTCTGCTTTTTTGAAAAGCTGACCTTATTGGTATAAAAATTATATATTATTCTTTTACCCGCTCTACATATTCACCTGTTTTGGTATTCACACGAATCAACTCCCCTTCGTTTACAAATAATGGAACATTTACTGTTGCCCCTGTTTCAACCGTTGCAGGCTTTAAAGTTTTTGTAGCGGTATCGCCTCTCATGCCTGGTTCGCTGTACGTTACCATCAAAACAATTTTATCCGGCAATTCAACACCCATTGGCATATCCGTTTCACCATTAATCAGCACTGTCACTTCCTGTCCGTCTTTTAAAAATTTAGGTGCATCTACCATTGCTTCCGGAACAGTAATTTGCTCAAAGGTTTCCGTATCCATAAAGCTGTAGCCGGTATCATCTTTATATAAATATTGGTAAGTTTTCTTTTCCACTCTTACCGGAAAAATATTTTCACCACTGTTCCAGGTAACCTCAATTGTACGACTGTTATCAACCCCTTTTAATTTGGCCCATACTTTTGCAGCAGCACGGGCTGTTTTATTTTGTCCAAAATCTATAACTGTGTACAAGCTACCATCAATTTTGATGATAAGCCCCGAGCGCATGTCTGCTGTAGTTGCCATATAATGTTATCTCCTAACCGCCAATGCGGATTGTTTTTGATTGATTTTTAAAAAGCGATTTGTACAACTCAATTACAAACCGGCTGCGAAAGTAACAATAGAAATGGGAAAATGGAAATTTGAATGAATTAGAGCAGCAATCCGAAAAATGGCATATCTAAAATTTCGATAGGGGGTGAATTGTTGAATGTAAAGATTGGCACATTAAAAAAATTAAAAAGAAACAGTTGAATAAACCGTGATTAAAAATGTCAAAAGAAAGATGAATTGAAATTGTTACTACCTATTTCATTACCCCAACCTTTCCTCCACTCCATTCCGGAAACAAGGTTTTATTGTCATTGATTTTAAGATGAGCATTCGCCACTTCGCTAAAAATGCTTCTGAAATCAGTAGTTACAGCAAGGTCACGGCCATCTGCTAAGTTTTCTGTTGATAAGGGTTTGATGTCACCGAACACCCAGCCCCCATTAACATCATTGCCCAATATAAAAGCGCAACTTGCTCTTCCATGATCTGTACCACCAGTGCCATTTTGTTTTACGGTACGGCCAAATTCGGTAGTGGTCATTAGGGTAATATCATCTTGCATGGGTTCAATATCTTTCCAAAAAGCTGCAATGCTGTTGCTGAGGTCAGCAACATTTCTGGCAAAGACGCCGTTTTCTGTTCCCTGGTTAAAATGGGTATCCCATCCGCCACTTTCTGCAAAAGCTACTTCAAGACCGATATCCATTTTGATCATTTGGGCTATTTGCTTTAATGAATTACCCAATGGACTAGCAGGGTAAATTACGCCGGTTGCAGGACGGTAGTTTTTTATATCCGTTTTTTGCAACATCTTAATGGCTTCAAAACTTTCCTTGCCTGTTTTACTAAGTAAAGAAGTGGTAGTTTGGTCGTACAACTCTTCAAAACTTTTTGCCGCTACATTGGCCCCCATAGGATTTCCTTTTAACTGTATGGCAAAATCCTGCAGGTTGCTAATAGCCATGGTTTCATTATCACCATAAAATGAACGGGGCAAAGCAGATGTCATACTAACTGCTCTGAATGGTGTTGCATCATGTCCCATTAAACCAACGGCCCTGTTAAGCCAGCCACTCGCTGTGCCTTTGCTGAAAGGTGTACCGCTTTCCATATAATCCTGTGCATCAAAATGGCTGCGGGTATTGTTGGGCGAACCCATGCCATGCACAATGGCCAATCGCTTTTCCTTAAACAAATTTTCAAATGCTGCCATCGAAGGATGCAAACCAAACCGTCCATCCAAATTAATCAAAGACTTACCAGGCGGAGCTTTAGCAGCATCCATAAACAATGTTGGCCGGGCCGCTTTCAAAAAATTATCTGTAAAAGGCGTTACCGCCATCAGTCCATCCATGGCACCCCGTTGAAAAATAAATACCAACGTTTTTTTCTTTTTATATGGACGAATAATTTTATCGCTACCTGCTGCTGTAGCCAAAAAAGCCGGCACACCGCCAACACCAATGCTAAATAATGCCAGACCGGCTTTTTGTAAAAATGCTTTACGGGAAGACATGGTAATTGATAATTTTTTAGTTGATAATTGATAATTATTTTTTCAAAAAGAAGTTTCCTACTCAGTGTAACCTAACCCTTTTCAGGCTCTTGCATTTCCTCCTCCCCTGCGGGGAGGCCGGGAGGGCTAACGTTTTTGAAACTCCGGACTTCCAATAATAATGCCCACCACCTGTGCCAGCATACTGTTATTGCCGGCTGCGGACGGGGTTACTTCATTACCAGCTTTTGTTCGCTTGCCCAGGGTTTTTCTCGCCAGTTTATCTTCATTCATTGTTCGTTCATTTTTTCTATCCAACAGCATATCATCGGCATCCTTATTTTCCTCCATTATAGCATGATTTTTATTGGTGTTAGCCGTGGTTTTACCGGCGGCCTCATCAATTTTCTGCTGAATAGATGGATCATTTACCAGCGGCGTTAATCGCTTTATAGTAGCAGCCACTTCTCTCTCAGGCAAAATTATTTTGCTGTAGACTTTTAATGCATCGATGGCGCTTTCGGGCTCACGATTGTTATTAATAGCTGCCAGGCTGAATTCAACACCCGGTATTTTTTGCGATGCAAACGCCAGCCCAAAGTTCATCCTATTTAATAGGGCTCCTGTGTTTATCCAGTATGTTCCTTTATCCGGAAAACCGGTTGGGGCCTGGTAATAATATAATTTCTGTCCCATCTTGTTTATCCATTGATAAATCATAAAGGGCATTTTAATTTCGGCATCTAAAGCCCTCACAGAACTTATCGCCAACTCCAGGGGTGATTTTGTTTTCTGTGTAATTGACTCTTTCGTCCAGAATTCGGGAGCTGCTACCATTGTTTTAAGCACTTCTTTTATATCGCCCTCTTTGGTTAAAAACGTTGCAGCCATTTTATCTATCAACGATGCCGGTGGATTATCGTTAACAAATTTAACCGCCAGTTTTTTACAAATAAATTTTGCGGTAGCTGTATTCGTCGCCAGCATATTAATCAAATCCAATCCTTCCTGGTAACCACCGCCGGCAGCAAATGATTTTCCCAAAACAGTTTTCGCCTCGTTATCGTGCCGGTTGATGGCAAAGAAAAAATCGCCTTTATGTACAAAACCTTTTGCTGCTAAATTAGCTGAATCAAATCTGTCGATCATCTTTTTAACTGCACTGCCCGGACCGTTTTCCATGGGATAAACCGTCCATCCGGTAAGTACTTTTGCAGCAGTCGTTACATCTTGTTGTGTGTAACCACCATCTACACCCAATGTATGGAGTTCCATTATTTCACGGGCATAGTTTTCATTAAGCCCCTGGTTCTTTCTATTATTATTTATCTTCCCCATCAGCTTTGCTTTGTTGCCGGATGGATCCTCGTCTTTTGCTTTTTCTGCTTGCTTTTCCAATCGCTGTTGCAATTTTTCCTGCCGCTGTTTATAATCGCTGTTTTCACCGGCACTGCTAAAATTATCAAGGTAAAAAAGCATGGCTGGCGACTGTGCTGTTGCCAACAATAAGTCTCCAAATTTGCCGGTAACATTTGGTCTTATTACATCTCTTTCAAAAGCAGGAATATACTGTGCGCATTGATTTTTAGAAATAGAAACATTAAAATGATTGAACCAGAACTCGGTTAAAACCTGGCTTAGCTGGTTGTTGCTGTATGCAGCGGATAAAATTTTTTGACTAACAAATTGCTGAAATAATTCCTGTTGTGGCCGGTACCCTTTTTTCTCCATGTAAGCTTTTACAGCCTGCCGATATTCCTTTTTGCCATTTTCTTTTAGAGAATCCTTGCTGATTACGCCTTCCGATACAGCTTCTTTTACAATGGCTGCACCCCGGGGAAATGTGGCCAAAACCTGTGTGTTGCTCATCTGCAAAGCATCATACCTACTAAGCCTTTCGTTTAAATCAGCATCATTTTGCTTACCCTCTAACTGTTGTAAAAACCAATTCTCCAGGCCCAATTTTATCACTTCATCTATATAGCCCGGACTGTTTCCAAATGTAAAACGATCTATTAAATGAGCAGCGGCCTGCCGTTCTGTAAGTCCTGCTTGTTTGTATGGCATTTTAAAAATTGGCGGATTTGGCTCTTGCCTATTAAAAGAGGAAAGCACGATATTTAGCAGTAAACTTACTGTGAGTACAAAAAATACTTTGCCGGCTTTTATCATTTTTATGAAATTGTAGGGAGGTAATAATTAAACAACGATGATAAGATATTTATTATTGACAAAGGTTTAATGATTGGTTAATTAATTTGATTAGCTCAAGAAACGGCATTTCTTTTTTAGCAGCTGCTTTTTTAAAACATTGGTTTCCCTACCTTTGCCTATGGCAATAAGAAATAACTCCTCCAACACAACTTCTTCCAACAAATTTTTCGGTGAAGGTTTAACATTTGATGATGTATTACTGCAACCTGCATACTCTGAGGTGTTACCCAGGGATGTAAACATCCATGCATTCCTTACCAAAACCATTCAACTAAATGTTCCCATGCTAAGTGCAGCCATGGATACCGT
>JBBQEA010000162.1:0-12303 GCA_038320245.1 Chitinophagales bacterium
GTAGCCATTCTTTTCATCATCAGCCCCATAAACTACTTTGCCAATTTTACTCCAGTACAAGGCACCGCTACACATAAGGCAGGGTTCCAGCGTAACATACAAAGTAGCTTCCGGTAAATATTTACTCCCCAAAAAATTGAATGCGGCAGTTAGCGCAATTATTTCTGCATGTGCAGTACTGTCGGTTAGTTTTTCTGCCTGGTTGTAGCCTTTGGCTATTATCCTGTTGTTGAGCACAATGATGGCACCAACAGGCACTTCATCTTCTTCAAATGCCTGCTTTGCCTGCTGCAATGCCAGCCGCATGTATTGCTCATCATCCATTATAATTATAGTATTAAATTTTAAGCAAAAATAATATCAATCGATAGATAAATTACCTGCTAAATCGGGCAATCAAATTAAAGAGGAAGATGAAGTATAAATCTTTTTGTTGATGATGGTAACAATAAGGCTACATCACAACAATGTAGCCTTATATTTTTAAAAGAAAACCGCAAATTTTGCCCGAATAAAAAACGGAATGCCCGGTGTAAAGTTTAGTTCAGTAACCGGAGCAGGTTCATTTTTTAGCCTGCTTTCTGTTGCAAATTGTGCTTCGTTCCATGTAGTGTTTAAAATGTTTTCCATTGATAATCCCACTTCATATTTTGGTTTGGAATAGTTAACGGATGCATCCAATAAAAAATAGCCTTTAGCAACTATAGAATTGTCTTCGTTGGCTGGCCTGTCTTTAATATATCTATAAGTTATTCCTCCGTTAATGCCTTCTTTTTTCTTGTAAAATAATCCACCTGTACTTGTAGCTCTTGGGGCTAAAGGGATGTAGTTGGCACCTTTGGGTTCGTCAATTGATTGCGGTTTTGTAAAGTTGAAATTTGCATTTGCAAATAAGGTTTTTGTGAACTGGTATCGGGCTATTATATCAATGCCCTGCCGTCTGGTTTTACCGCTTGGCTCTACATTTCCATCATCACCTACATAAACAAACTCCTGGTTAAGATGAAGGTAATAAGCGGCTATGTTAAGAATAAAGTTGCTGTTTGGTTTTAAGATAACACCTAAATCAGCACCGTAAGCAGCGGGTAAAATTTCTTCCCCTTTATTCGCTACCACTACTCTTGTATCATTGGAGTGAAAACCTTTACCCACTTTTGCATATAGCTGCACTTTACTATTTACAGTATATTGAACATTTAATTTAGGGCTTACGATTGTTTTGCCTTGTGCCGGCTGCTGTGCAGATTGTAACTTATCTAAATAATCAAAATGAAGATAATCTAACCGAATACCAGCATCTATCACCCAATTGTTAAAAGTGGCCTGTTGCTGTATAAAACCATAGGCATTGGCTTCTTTAATATCACCGAGCTGTGTATAACTTAAAAAGGCTCGTTTAACTGTATTTGCTAAGTAAGTATTTTCAGTAGCATCGTAACGTATCCCAATACCATAAGTAGAATTTAGAGACCAGTTGTTGTAAATATTCTTTTTAATAAGTTTAGAACTGTAGCCAAAAATATTTCTCTTTTCTGCCTGGTTTATTTCATCACCATTTACAGGGTCGTTCATAAAAAAAGTAAAGTTTGAATACAGGCTAAAAACATTTCGGGTATAAAATAACTGGTTAATTAATGAAATGCTTTGGCCGAAGGCATGCGATAGTATAACATTTGCATTGTATCTTTCTGTATGTCCGCCTTCTGTTGGGTCTATAGAACCAAAACGGTCAATAGTTCCGTTATCTACTGCTCGTGAAGGAACCTGACCAGAGGCATCCCACTTACTTTTAAAGCCTGATGCCGAAACCGTTAATTGCGTTGTAGAAGATATGGCAAGATTGTACTTTCCAAATAAATTAAAGCGATTAAAATTTTGTTTGTTGATGGTAGCTCCATCCGTGTAATTGGCTTCGCCTGCTATGTAAGCACTTTGTTTATCCTTATTTTTCTTCAGCAGGTCAATCATCGCCAAAGTGCGAATGGTATTATACCGCCCTGCTTCTACTTGTACCTGGCTTTTTGCAATATTGTTGAAGGTGGAAAAAGCTACATAACCAGCTGTATTTAAATTACCGTGTTGGGTGTAATAAGGTCCTGTACCATAATCGATATTGTTAATTGTTTCAGGAATAATAAAGTGTGCATCTGCGTAACCCTGCCCGTGTGCATGGGATACCATGTTTACAGGAAGTCCATCTACACTAACCTGTATGTCTGTGCCGTGATCACAATCAAAACCTCTAAGAAATATCTGTTCTGCCTTGCCACCGCCTGCATGTTGTGCAACAAATAAACCGGGAACAATCCGCATCAATTCCTGTGTATTTCTTACAGGATGTAAGTCCAAATCAACTTTTGCTAATGTGGTAAACTTCTGTTGTACGCTTTTATTATCAAGCACAACATCTTTTAAATTGACAGCACTCGGATAGATTTCTATTCGTAGGTTTTTTTGTCCGTCAACATCTACGGTTGCATTTTGAAAACCTATAAAAGAGGCCACCAGTTTAGTATTGGCATTATTGACCCTTATTAAAAAGTTACCATCCTGGTCGGTAAGTGCCGCATGTGCGTTGTTGCCTTCTTCTTTAATGCTGGCTGCAACCAAAGGTTGTCTGCTCGTGGCATCTATTATTTTTCCTGTTATTACCGTTTGAGCTTTAAGGATAGAGTTGAATGAAAAAACACTGATTAATAAAAAACTAAAAAAATGTCGTTTTATGCTGTTGTTGCTGATAATGTGCAATAAATGACCACTACTCTTTTTGAGCAGATTTATTGATGCCATGATGTGATGAGTTTAGATTTATCTGATAAGAATTATTTTTAAAAATGGCACTATAGGCCATGTGAATAAGCCAAATATTCAGAAAGCACCCTGCTGTGCAATACCACTAGAGCTGAAATTCACTCAAATGATATTGATTACAACTGAAGTAAAGGTTATACCAGTTGACTTATTAAATGTATCAGATAAATTTTGGAGGAGGAAGGTTGCATTCAGCGTGCTTTTTGCAGGTATTTATTCTTAAAAAACTGACCTGTTTATTTGAGAAAACGTAATGGCTTAATTTATAATTAGGGGATAGAAAAAAATGTTCATCCGTATTATCCATTTTTTTAGTTGCATCAGTTTTACCAGTGGCATTGTCTTTTTTTGATTCATGGATAAATTCATTATGCACATGATTTTTGCCATTGACAGAATGGACAGTACTAACATGTTTGTAATAAAAAAGGGTATGAGCAATTACATCAGTTGCAAAAGGCAAAAACGGTTTAAATATACCGGCAGTATAAGTTAGCAGCAACAAGTATAGTATTTGCTTTTTCATTTTTTAACAACTGCCGTGATAATGTTAATAATAGTATTTTTATTAACATACGCCGATTACTAAAAAACAGATTTAAAAAACCATAAAAATGTTTTTGTCTTTTTAATTCGTAGCAAATAATATTTGCGCCAAAAAAAGGGTACCTATTTAAAAGGTACCCTTAAATCTATATTGAAACCAAATTCTTCCGTATAAAACTTAGGCTGTAAATTAAACTCAGTCTAAAACTTTTTCAGCTGCTTTTTGCTTCTCCACCCTTGTTGCAATCAGGATGCTTACCCAGTACAATATTAGTAATGGAATTGCTACCAAAAACTGGCTTGTCCAGTCGGGTGATGGGGTAATAATTGCAGCAACAACTAATATAATTA
Organism: Chitinophagales bacterium; assembly: GCA_038320245.1. Lineage (GTDB taxonomy): Bacteria > Bacteroidota > Bacteroidia > Chitinophagales > Chitinophagaceae > Ferruginibacter. The sequence goes on from JBBQEA010000162.1 coordinate 3,709, forward strand.
CCATGGCAAACTTAAAATATTTTTTGAGCAGTGTGCCGGTAATAAGACCAATTTTAGCCAGTATAAAACAAAAAATTGGCAACTCAAAAGCAATACCACAGCCAAGTATAAGGTTGGTAAGACTGTCCACATAATCGTTGATGGAAGGCCGGTATTGTATCATTCCCGACTTACCCAAAGAAAAGCTTGCTAAAAAATTAAATGTAAACGGAGCTAATAAATAGTAACCAAAAAGAGCTCCGGTAAAAAAGAACAGCGATACCCAGAAAATGCCACCCCGGCTGTAACTTTTTTCTTTGGCAGAGAGGGCAGGTTTAATGAAACGCCATAGTTCCCAAAAAATATATGGAAAAGCAGCGATCAGGCCACCAATCATAGCGATGTTGATAGCAGAGGTAAATGTGCCGTTTACTTCTGTAACCTGAAAATCAATTTTAATTGCAGGCATGCAAAGTGCATCGCCCAAATGCAGCCAGTTACTCAACCTGCACAAGGCACCATAGGTAAAAAATTGTTGGTTGGCAGGTGCCAATATGATATTGTCATACACCCAGTCTATATTGATAAAAATGAGCACCACTGCTACCAGCCATGCAACCACACTCCGCACCAGGTGCCAGCGAAACGCTTCTACATGACCAAAAAAATCTGTTGGTTCTTTTGGTAAATCCTTACTGACGATACGCCGAAAGAATTGCTTTCTTTCTGTGTTAATTGTTAACAAGAGCTTTTATTTTTTAGTTGGAAATTATATCAGACTGACTGTCATTTTCGTCCAATGGGTGTTGGATGATATTCATGCAAAGCCTTTGTGGGTTGGCTTTGGTAAACCTGCCGCTCCAATTGTGCGTAACCAATTTGTGCCGATGTATTTTGGCCTTGGAGTAAAAATACAATCGGGATTATAGTAAATCAGGTTGTTTCATTGCCGGCTTGGCGTTAGAAAAATCCTTTTCTTTCATTCCTTCTTCCAGGTCATTTTTAATATTATTTTTGGCATCATTAAAATCCCGTACACCTTTTCCAATACCTTTCATTAGTTCGGGAATTTTTCTGCCGCCAAATAAAAGTACCACAGCCAATAAAATAAAAATCCATTCAGTACCACCTGGCATAGCCAGAAAAACCGTTAATAATTTTGAAGTAAACATAATATTCTTTTAAATGATTAGTTAAAAAAAAGACGGCTGGGTTGTAATACAGCCGTCCTTTGTATATAGGGAGATTAAGCGAAAAATGGGGTTACCAAAGCAACTACCTGATCTTTGGTCAGCGGCTCGTCAAAAGCTTCTGAAGCAGCGGCTGCACTGATGGTGAAACCATTCACGTTAACCAAATTGATACCAGCCTGTGTAGTTATTTCTTCACCGGCATAGTTACCATTAGCCACCGCACCAATACCATTGATGTTGCCGGTAATCCATGGTTTTACATCTGCACCTCTTGCCTTACGCATCTGCCTTACATGAGAGGCATGTCTTGCCTCAACGGAATGGATGTTAAGCGCCGCTGTAAGCACGTCATTATTGCTAATAAGATTAGGAGCCTGTCCTTTGTAAGCCCGTACACCGGTGTCTTCAAATGCCTGTGCAACTGCAAGGAAAGTATCATAATTACTAAATACATCCGGGAATGTTCCTTTTGCAGTAAAATCAAACTGAGATGCTGTAAAAGTTACTGGCGTTCCACCACTTGCAGTGATAGCAGTACGTAAAAAGTTTACGTGTGCAGCTTCATGATCACGAATGGTCATCAGTGCATTCATTCCTGGCCCTGATGGTACAAGACCTGAAGACGCAAGGCCTTTGATATAAAAATTAGATTCGATGTACTCTAATGTCAAAGCAAAATTAAGAACATCTATAACGGTGCTTGAAGGAGTTTGTCCATAAGCTTTATTAAACATAGTACCTAAAGCGAATGGCAATGCAGCTACTGCAACTTTACCCGAAAAACGTGCAAAACTTTTCATTGCAGCTCTTCTGCCGTCTAATTTTTCATACAGCTCTGGGTCTACTTTTTCTATTTCAGAAATTATACTATTAATATTCATACAATTTTAATTTTAATTGGTTGGTAAATTACTTGCGTTCAATTTTGTTTTTACATATGTGCCGGCTATTGCCAGTACCTCTGCTGGTGTACGTGCCATATCCAAACCATTTGCATCAAGGGCTGTATTATCGGCAAAACTGCCATTGCTAATCAGGTCACGGATGTAAGCAGCATGACGAGCCTCTACAGATACAATTTTACCTGCAAGCGTTAAATAATCTGCTGATACCAGTAATTTTCCTGCACCATTGTATGCAGTAACGCCAAGGTCTTCAAATGCTTTTGCTGCTCCCAACACACTGTCTCTGCTGCCAAAGTTGATAGTAGAAAAATCAAGTTCTAATGTAGGAATGGCACTAGCGCCAAGTGCATTTTTGAAAAATTCCCGGTGAGCTATTTCATGATCCCGGATATCGCCCAATAATGCATTTTCACTTGCAGTAATACCACTGTAAACAGATTGGAACACCTTTGTATAAAAAGCTGCTTCAATTTGCTCCAATGCGTATGCATAGTTAAGTACGCCTACATCACCACTTCCCAGGTTTACACCGGAATTAGAAGCCGGGGCATCATCTTTTTTGCAGGCAGCGGCAGTAAGGATAAGGGCCGAAGCACCACCTATATAACCAAGAAAATTTCTTCTTGAAACATCGATAGGCTTCTTACTTGTTTCATTCAGAAGAATTTGGTTAACTGAATCTTTTTCTTTCATAATAAATTTAATTTTTGATTTTTAAAAATTGTTGGGTATTACACATTATCACTTACGGTTTAGTAGGCTGCTTAGATTTTTTTTCTAAATCTTTTTCTAAAATAGAAACTACTATAATGTGATAAGAGGCTTTACTGCAAAGGATTGCGGAAGAAATAATAATTCTATTTCTTTTTAGTTTAGCGGAATAAAAGATCTTAATACGGTAAACAAACGAAAGATAAGAGGATAGTTTTTTTAAGGATCCTGGAGAAGCTGAAAGTGTGATAGCTATCGGATTTCGCTTTATTAGAATTTAAAGACCCGGCTATTACTTCTGTTTATGTTAAAAGGAGCAATATTCCCCTATATATCTTATTTAGACTAACACTTTCGGATTATGACCAAAATACCAGCTCATAAATTTATCCCATCTATATTATAGCAAAAGCAGCTTTTAATTAGTTTTTAAGCGGTTTAAAAAAAAATAATAAAATGTTAAATCCAGAATTTAACATTTACCGTAAGTAATGCCGAGCTCAACAAATCGAATGATTTCTTAGGGAAAAAGTTATGCTGCCAATCTCCTACAAACACATTTTTAGAACCTGTTTTCTTTAAGAGAAAGCAAAAATATCTTTTCCCTAAGCAATTATATAAGCTGTATTACCCATGCAAACTGGTTCACTCTAATTTTTCCTGATAAAACAGGAAATTATTTTTCAACAATAAAAATTTAATCATGAAAAAAAAATTTTCAGCAGCTTTCCTGTTGATGTTGATGATGGTAAACATCACAGCGCCTTTATTTGCTTCATCGCACAGAGAAGCACCATTGATTGCAAACGATCCTCTGGCAGATAATACGGATGTATATGCCTTCCGAAGCCCGGACGATCCAAACAAGGTTACTATTATTGCCAGTTACGTTCCCGGACAACTTCCACAGGGCGGACCAAATTATTATCAATTTGGCGAAAACATCCGTTACGAAATTCACATTGATAATAACGTAGCTACAGCAGGCGACGATATTACCTATCGCTTCACCTTTAATAAAACAAATGAGGATCCATCTACTTTCTTCAACATCAGATTAGGAAAACAAAATCTTAAAACCACTTATAAGTTGGAAAGAAGTACTAATGGGGGTAAATCTTTTCAAACAATTGTGACTAATGGAGTAGTGCCACCACCCAATATTGGCCCACGTTCTATCAGTTCAGCTGTTGGTTTAAATGCACCTGACTACAATACACTTATCAATAAAGCCATCGCAACATCAAGCACAGGCGAAAAAGTTTTTTGTGGTACATCAGATGATCCCTTTTTTGTAGACCTTGGTGGTATTTTTGATTTAGGCGATGCTCCCCGTGGTAATGGTGCAAAAGCAATCGACGGTTTAAAATGTTTAAACGTATCAACCATTGCTTTGCAGATAGATATTGCCACTTTACAGAAAAACAAAAAGCCTGTATGTCAGGCTACAAGCATCCTTGATCCCAATTATGTTATTGGTGTATGGGCAAGTGCCAGCAGACAAAAAATTACTATACTTAAGCCCGACGGAAAAGGTGTAGAAACCAATGGCCCATGGGTACAGGTTAGCAGATTAGGTATGCCATTAACCAACGAGGTAGTTGTTCCGATAGAAGACAAAGATTACTGGAACTCATTAACTCCTTATCAGGATCTAGCTGTATTAAACAAATTTGGTAAATATTTTTATACTCCGGAACTGGCTTTGTACATGGATAATACATTCTTTGGTGCTGCGGTTCCTTCTTTAACTCCGCTGCGTATTCAAAGAAATTCACTGGGCGGTTTTGGATTTGGAAATGACCAGGACGGTTTATTTGGTTTAAAAGGTAACGCTGCGTTAGAAGGCACAGCACTTGCTGAATCAGCATTTGGAGGACTTTTACTTCCTGCTGCAAAATCACCTCGTTCTGTGGACTTATGGCCTATTTTTAACACTGGTGTTCCAAACCTGCCACCTTATCAATTGGCTACAGGCAAAGCTGGTAATCCACTAGCTAAAGGAAAACCATTCATTAATAATTTTTTACCTAATGGTGGAGATATGTTACGCTTGAATATGGCTGTACCGCCTACTCCAAGAAATAGCAGCTCATTTAGCTCATTAGGTTTGGTGCAGGCCGCTGTGTTAGGATTAACTGATCCTGCATACAATGCAACAACAGCTATCCAAAATATACCGAACATGGATGGTTTTCCAAACGGAAGAAGACTGGAAGATGATGTAACAAGAATTGAATTACAAGCAGTAAGTGGCGTGGTATTGGCTGCCATTGGTTTGTGGTACGATGATTATATACCTTCATCAAGCCCTAGCCCTGTTACGCCGCAATTGCTAAATGTACTTACTTACAGTACAGGAGTTGATGCAAATGATGTACCCTTTAAACCTGCATTCCCTTATGTACAGGCACCGTTTGCTGGTACCTATGTTTGCCCTTGTAACAATTCGGGTAAAACAAATACGCCAAAGTTGGTTTACAGAAATTCTGTGAATACAGGTAGTAGTTTATTAATGGCTGCGCCAGAAGTATTTGCTACCGTTTCTCCCAATCCATTTGTAGATAACAGCTCAATCATGTATCATTTAGATGCACCTGCTGCTGTAAGTATCTCGCTTTTTAATGCAGATGGCCGGGAACTAAAAGTTTTGGTTAATAAAAATTTAAAGGCTGGAACTTATACAGAAAAATGGAGCGGCAACAACTTAAATAAAGGAGCCTATTTTATCAGGGTAACTAAAGATGGTGAAGTTAAACAAACCATTAAAGTTGTAAAAGGATAATAATTTTAAAAGGCTGTTTCAAAAAATAAAGAAAACAAAAAAGGGCTGAAATTGAATCCCGTATTGGTTTTAAATTGGATGGATGTTATAGGTTGAGCTTAACTTTCTGCCAATTGTATTTTTTGAAACAGCCTTTAATTAAAATCTTAACTTTAGGATGATTTCCCTAAACTAAAACAATCAAAATGAAAAAAAATATACTTTATCTGTCTTTAATTATTTTATTTATTGGCTCTGTTAGCTTTATCGTGTTGAAATACCAACATACTGAAAAAAACAAAGCAGCAAAGGTTTATACCCTGCTTGAGCGAAAAGGTTTGTTGGCAAAAACAGATGAATGGATTAATACCAAAAGAAACGTTGCACTGCTGCAGAGCAAAATTGAGGCAAATCCTGCTGATATCAAATCAAAGATTGCACTGGCTAATAATTTTATACTAGAATCCAGAGCCACTGGCAATTATGCCTATTACGATATTTCTGCAATGAAGCTGGCAAATGATGTGTTGGAAATGGACAGCAATAATTTTGAAGCCCTTACATTAAAGTCTTTAATCTATCTGTCTCAGCATCATTTTGCAGAAGGATTGGCAACTGCCGAAAAAGCAAAAACCCGGGCGCCGCACAATGCATTTGTATATGGAGTGCTGGTAGATGGTAATGTAGAAATGGGTAATTATGATAGTGCAGTTTTATGTGCACAACAAATGATGGACATACGGCCCGATCTTCGGTCTTATGCAAGAGCATCTTATCTTAGAGAAATTAATGGCGATTATTCAGGGGCTATTGAAGCTATGAAACTGGCCATTGATGCCGGTGCTCCGGGTGACGAGGCTACTGAATGGTCGAGGATACAGCTAGGCCATTTATACGAAAATACCGGCGACTTAAAAAGCGCTGAAATGAACTACCAGATTGCTTTAAACGAAAGACCGGGTTATATGCATGCCTATGCAGGCATGGCCAGGCTGGCAATGGCTTCAAAGGATTATAATAAAGCAATTGGCTTTTATAAGCAAGCATCAACTGATGCAGTCGAAGGTGCTTTTAAGGAAGAGTTGGCTACGGTTTATTTTTTATCCGGACAAAAAGAAAAAGCCGATGAACTTACCGGATTATTGATTGACGAACTTAATAAAAACGCACAGGCAGCAAATACAAATGAGAGCATTGGGCACTATGCAGATAAAGAACTGGCTTATGCATATCTATCTGTTAATAAATATGATAAAGCGCTGGAACATGCGTTACTGGAATACAACAGACGTCCTAAAAATATTGAAGTAAATGAAACAGTGGCCTGGATGAATTATAAGAAAGGCGATGTTAGTAAAGCACTGCCATTTATATCCGAAGCACTAAAAACAAATAGTAAAAATCCAACGCTGCTATGCCGTGCAGGATTGATATACTTAAAAGCAGGCGATAAAGTAAAAGCTAAACAATTATTAAAAGAAGGCACTCAAAATAATCCAAATATTAATGGTTTTTTAAAAGCCGAAGCAGAGCAGGCAATGCAGCAATTATAAATAATTTTGAAAAATAAGGCTATGCAAAAGGGAGTACTTTTTAATAACAAAAAGCTAATCCTGTTTTTTATTTCAATATTTATTGCTCCGGCAATTTTTGCACACAGCATTAATTATGCGTTGGAAAACGCACCAGCCAATGAAGTGGTTTGGTTCTATTTAAAACTTGGATTTACCCACATCATTCCTTCCGGCTTAGATCATATTTTATTTGTTATTGGTCTTTGTTTACTGAGCACAAAAGTAAAAACCATCCTTTGGCAGGCCACCGCTTTTACAGTGGCACATTCCATTACCTTGGCGCTGAGTATGAAAAATATCATCGTTGCACCCAGTGCCATTGTGGAACCTATCATTGCCTTATCCATTCTTTTTGTTGCAGTGGAAAATATTTTATTGACAGAATTAAAACCCTGGCGAATTGCCATCGTTTTTCTTTTTGGGTTGATACACGGAATGGGATTTGCCAGTGCCCTCAATGAAATTGGATTACCCAATGGAAAATTTTACACCTCCATTATTGCATTCAATGCAGGTGTGGAACTGGGGCAAATAACTATTATTGTAGCAATGTTCTCCCTGTTAGTTATTCCACTTCGCAATAAAATATGGTATAGAAAAAGAATTGTGTATGGCCTTTCAGCCTGTATTGGTTTAGTAGCCGCTTTCTGGACGGTGCAACGGTTGTTTTATTAGGCGTAACGAACGAACACAATCTCTTCAAATTAAAAATATTTTTAGTTAGGTGGGCTTAGTTCTCTCAATTTCTGTAATGCCGATGCCATTAATGATTGTATTATTAGCAGTAATGGATAAGCTGAATATCAAATGGCTGGTGCAGTTAGTAATTTTTTTGTTGAACTTTTTTGAGCATTTTATGTGGCAACGGTACAGGTAGACGAACTACCCTGCCTTTTGTAAAAAATTAATAAACGGCAAACTTTTTTAAGTTTTGTAAGTAGTTTGTGCATTAAGATTGTCTTTATAAATAGCTAAACTGCTTGCTGTTTATGAATAGAAAGAAATTTGTTCGCCTCGCCGGTGCTTTATCTGTAGGTTCGATGTTTACTCATATTCCTCTGCACGCCAATTCCGGCAACGCTTTCCCGGATGTACGAACTCCACTTGACAAACGAAAATTTACCAGCGATTCTGTAGAAAAAGCCATTATTGACTTTGGTGAAAAAGTTAAGAACAAAGAACTTGCCTGGCTCTTCAATAACTGCTTTCCTAATACCTTAGATACTACCGTTGATTTTGAAATGATTGATGGCAAGCCAGATACCTATGTAATTACGGGTGATATAGATGCCATGTGGCTTAGGGACAGTACGGCACAAGTCTGGCCTTATCTCTGGCTGATAAAAGAGGACAAAAAACTACAACAACTGATAGCAGGCGTTATTAACCGTCAGGCAAAAAATATTTTATTCGATCCCTATGCCAATGCTTTTTACAAAGATGTAAATAAAGTAAGTGAATGGAAAGAT
>JBBQEA010000163.1:0-12294 GCA_038320245.1 Chitinophagales bacterium
AGAGAAATCATTTTTGTATTTATAGCGGATAGATTTTATCAGGGTTATAATAACCCACAAAGCATACACTACCGGTATACCCAATAAATCCTTTGCTGTTGTTAATTTTCCTGAAATAGCATATACCAAAACAAAAATAAAATAGGGCAACATCAGAAAGAAGAAAACTCCTTTATGTGCATGAAATTCCATTTTCTCCAATGCAAATGACTTGTAAACATAATAAGGGAAAAAACATGGAGTGATAAAACCAGTACCATAAGCTATAGATTCCTGCATAAAAACTGAGCCGGGTAAATTGGGGTCTGGTAATAATCCGCCGGTAATATTGTAAATCAGTAAAAGAAAAATCAAAATGATATTCAGGTAGGCGTTTGTATCATCCGGTCGGGCTAGTCTGTAAATAAGCAGATAGAAAAAGATGACTATTTCTATGCTCACAAAAATAAATGTGACAATATGCATTTGGGTACCAAATACTAGCATATTGAAGAGGTTTAAATTATTCAACTTTCATACAATATAAGCAATAGCCAAAATCAAGTTTTTTATAAATTTGAAATCCCCTTTTTTGATACCAGGGAATGTTTCGCTGAGTGGAAGTTTCGAGACAAATAATTCGTTTTTGTGCACGTCCTTCTTTAATGATAAAATCTAATATTTGACTGCCAATACCTTTACCCTGATCTGCGTGATTTACACCAATAAACCACAAATAATAAATCAATCCATCGGGGTGAACGTTAATGACGGCCGCTTCTCTTTTCATCACTTTTTTTACATTCGATAAACCCGTGCATTTTAAAATAAGCCTGCCATCAAGTAGCATGGATTTCAGTGTTGTCTTTTTCTTGTCGGGATAAACAATTAATGCACAACCTTTTTTATCGTCTGTCAAAAAAATATCGCCGTATAGAAAACAAACGTCAAACGAATATTCCATCAATGCTTTTAGTCTTGTAACTTTTTGCTGATCTTGTTGGATGATATAGTTTACACTTTGGTTGCTGGTAAAAGAATCCGCCAGGATGGAAGCAACAATCGCTTTGTCAGTGTAGGCAGCCCTGATCATAGTGTATGGTTATGAGAGATTTAGTGCAAATTCTGTACCGATGTTTTAAATTGAGTTGATTGCTTCTGAATTTTTTGGCAATTCCCTGCCGAAGCAGGTCGGGCTTTCCACTTCAATCTTCCTGACGGAAGGATTTTAGTTGCAATCCCTAACTGGAAAAAAGATTTATTACATTTAGTAAGTATTGGAGGTTAAAGATGTTTAAACGCAATAGCCAAAGATTCAGCCAATTTTTCCTGCTAAATAAAGATTGTCCGGCATTCACAAAAACACCGGAACCATTTATCTTTATAAAAATGATTGGGTATTTAAGTTGGTTCTTTCCTCACCAACTACAATAATGTGCTTTGCAATATCAACAGACCTTCCAAGAAGCTTTTTAACCAATTGATAAAAAGCTTTTTAAAATAAGGGAGACCGGCACTGCCGTTACGCCTTTTTTATAGAATTACTCCTGCGTCATAATCCACGGCGGAACCACTGTGCCTTAATAAGAATATTGTTCATTGAGATTGGCTCGTGCCTTACCAACCACAATTCCAGATGAATCAAATTGGAAAGATATTTAAATGATTGCTCAAAAAAAGCTTTGCAAGAAAAATAGGGTATATCACTAAACGGCGCTTATTCTGCTAAATATTGATGCGCTCTTGTATCTTTACCTGATGAAACTTTACATAAAAAACATGGTTTGCCCCCGCTGCATTACGTCCGTCGAGCAGATTTTGAAACGGAACAATTTACAGACAAAATATGTAAGGCTGGGCGAAGTGGAACTGGAGAAAAAGCCGACTGCCAGCCAGCTAAAAAATTTTACCCAAGAGCTCCTGGAAACTGGATTTGAGTTGTTAGACGATCAAAAAACGCAATTAATTGAGCAGGTTAAAAACCTGCTGATACAAAAAGTACAAGGTGGCAACGTAGAAGAACATTTTAGTCTTACAAAATTTATTAGCGAAAAAGTATTCAAAGATTACTCTGCCGTCAGCAAACTTTTCTCCCAATTAGAAGGTATCACGTTAGAGCAGTTTTTCAACCTCCAAAAAATAGAAAAAGTAAAGGAATGGCTGATATATAAAGAACAGTCATTAACACAGATTGCATTTAACCTTGGATATAGTAGCACCCAGCATCTTTCCAGCCAGTTCAAAAATCTTATTGGTATGACACCTTCACAATTCAAAAAGCTTGGAGCATTGAACCGAAAGTCTATTGACGCTGTAAAGAATTGATTTATCACTTTTGTATTGGCACATTTATCTGCACATCTTTTCCAAATTGCTGTAACAGTAAACGTGTGTTACTGCCGGTACTTTGTATAGTCTAAAAAAATCAAAATGAATAAAGAAATAAATACCATCAATCTTCCCTTAGCTGGCGTGGAAAGTGAGCATTGTGCCCTGATTGTGGACAAAGGATTAAGTGGTATAGAAGGTATTAAAACACATAAAGTAGAACTGAACAACCACCGGGCAGTTATTACCACAGATGATGAATTGGAAACGTTACCGAAGGCGGTAAAGGCCATCAGGGATTTGGGCTATGAAGTAGATACAGTGAAGAAAAATTTTCCGGTGCTTAACATGACATGTGCCTCCTGTGCCAGCAGTTCGCAAAGTATGTTGGAAAACACAGTAGGTGTGGTGAATGCATCCGTCAACTATGCCAATGCCACGGCTCAGGTAGAATATATACCCACAATTACAGATGCTCAAAAATTGAAGGATGCCATGCAAAGTATTGGGTACGATTTGATGATTGATGAAAGTGAAGCAGCAAAAGATGAATTGGAAGAAGTACACCGTAAAAAATTTGAATCACTAAAGAGAAGAACCATTGGCTCGGTTGCCCTATCCATTCCTTTAGTGCTTATAGCAATGTTTTTCATGCACCTACCTTATGCCAATTACTTCATGTGGGCATTGGCAACGCCTGTTGTACTTTACTTCGGAAAGCAGTTTTTCATTGGTGCATGGAAGCAGGCAAAACACCGCTCTGCCAACATGGATACGCTTGTAGCGTTGAGTACAGGCGTGGCTTATTTGTTCAGTGTTTTTAATACAGTTTTTCCGAAATACTGGCATAGCAAAGGACTGGAAGCGCATGTTTATTTTGAAGCCGCAGCCGTGGTGATAGCCTTTATTCTCCTGGGTAAAATGCTCGAAGAAAAGGCCAAAGGAAACACCTCGTCAGCGATAAAAAAGCTGATGGGCTTACAGCCAAAAACCGTTACCGTAGTTCATGAAGGAGGGCATCAGATGGAAATGCCGATTGCTTCTGTAAAAGTAGGTGACACCTTGTTGGTAAAGCCCGGTGAAAAGATTGCTGTGGACGGAACTGTAAAATCTGGAAATTCTTTTGTAGATGAAAGCATGATTAGTGGTGAACCGATTCCGCTGGAAAAGAAAAATGGCGAAAACGTGTTTGCCGGAACCATCAATCAGAAAGGAAGTTTTCAGTTTACGGCAGATAAAGTGGGCGGCGACACTGTGCTGGCGCAGATTATAAAAATGGTGCAGGAGGCACAAGGCAGCAAGGCACCCGTGCAAAAGCTCGTGGATAAAATTGCAGGTATCTTCGTTCCTGTTGTAATGCTGATTGCAGTTCTTAGCCTGATTGCCTGGATAATATTGGGAGGTGAAAATGGTTTTACCCATGGCATGTTAGCATTGGTAACCGTGTTGGTAATTGCCTGTCCCTGTGCATTGGGTTTGGCTACACCTACGGCAATCATGACAGGTGTGGGTAAAGGTGCAGAGAATGGGATTTTGATTAAAGACGCAGAAAGTCTTGAACTGGCTAAAAAAGTGAATGCCATTGTGCTGGATAAAACAGGTACCATCACAGAAGGTAAGCCGGAAGTAGTTGCTATACAATGGAAATCGGGTGCTGGCGAAAAGGAACTTGCTGATTTATTGTTTAGTATTGAACAACAATCAGAACATCCTCTGGCAGAAGCGGTGGTTCGATACTTCCAAGGACAAAATGTACAATCACTTACGCTTGATCATTTTGAAAGCATCACTGGCAAAGGCGTGAAAGTAATGTATGCAGGCAACACTTATTTTTTGGGCAGCCCTACTTTGCTTCAGTCTGAAAACATAAATATTGAACCTGCATTGCAAACGACAGCCAACGAATGGCTGAACAAGGCGCAAACAGTTATTTGGCTTGCAGATAAAGAAAATACCCTGGCGGCTATTGCCATTGCTGATAAAATAAAGACAACATCAGTTGACGCAGTAAAGGAACTACTGGCAGCAGGTATTGAGGTATACATGCTCACAGGGGATAATCAGTTTACTGCCAAAGCCATTGCAACGCAGGTAGGCATTCATCATTACAAAGCAGAAGTGCTACCGGCACACAAGGCAGATTTCGTAAAGGAATTGCAGCAGCAGGGAAAAGTGGTAGCCATGGTGGGTGATGGTATTAACGATAGCAATGCTTTGGCGCAAGCCGATGTGAGTATCGCAATGGGCAAAGGCAGCGACATTGCTATGGACGTAGCTAAAATGACCATTATATCATCCGACCTTTCTAAAATTTCACAGGCGATAAAATTATCAAAGCACACTGTTGCAACCATACGTCAAAACCTGTTTTGGGCGTTTATTTACAACATCATCGGCATACCCATTGCAGCAGGTATTTTGTATCCATTTACAGGGTTTTTATTGAACCCGATGATTGCCGGCGCAGCCATGGCATTAAGTAGTGTGAGTGTGGTAAGTAATAGCTTACGGTTGAAATGGCTGAAGTTATAATATCATAAAAATATAACTCTTTTCCATAATCGTATAACAACACACCGGTCATTTGATTGGACCTTTACGAAAAGAAACAAAATGAAATATCAATTTAAAACAAATATCAACTGTGGAGGATGCATAGCATCTATTACTCCGAAATTAAATGCCAATACTGACATTAAAAATTGGGAAGTAGATACTACAAATCCACAAAAAGTATTAACTGTAGAAACCGATACGCTTTCTGATGAAGCAGTCCGGGAAATAGTAAATAAAGCAGGTTATAAAGCAGAAAAGCTAATCCAATAAAAATTTAAAACAAACGTAGCAAAGTTACCAGTCTTACATTTTCAAATTTAAAAAATAAGGAATGAACTGTTAGGCCTTTATATGATTTCCCAAAATAATTTATTGTTACATCTACACCTCCATTTGTAGTTTAATGTATTAGAACAATCAGAGCGTTTTATTCAAATCTTGGGATAATTAATGCAGCTTACTAAATTTTCTAAACTATCAGCGAATGGATTAGAAATCATCTCGTAAACTGATATTTATCATAAATTGTATGAGTCTAAAACTATTTCTTTGTAGATATTAAAGATATTTAAATTTATCTTCAATACTTTCTGAGCACAAAAATGAAAAAGTTCATCACAGCCATATTAGCCGTATTGTATTTAGTCACTTCTTCGGGTGCTACTATACATATGCATTTTTGCATGGGCAAACTGGCTGATTGGAGTTTGAGCGACAGCAAATCAAAAACCTGTCCTAAATGAGGCATGGAAAATACAGAGCAGTCTGACAAAGGCTGCTGCAAAGATAAAACCACGTTTTTAAAAGATAATTCAGCTCAGAAGCTTTCGGAGAATAACTTACAAATGTTGCAGTTATTTTTTGTTGCAATCCCTGTTTCATTAAGTGAATTACCGACTATAGTATTTCCATTAGTAACAGAAGGAAATCCTACTAGTAATGCTCCGCCCCGAACCCATGGCGTGGCTATTTACATTTTCAAGCGCTCCTACCTAATTTAGAAACTATCCTTCCTTATTCCGGGCAGTTACTGTTGCCGGGCCATTGGCATTCCTGTATGCCAACATCTATCTCGTTTCAAAACAACTAATATATATACAAATGAAATCAATTAAAATGCTTTTCCTTGTGGCCATACTATCGGGTACGGTATTGTTTGCCAATGCACAAAGCGACAAAACCGAAAAAGCAAAGAATTTTGGTTTAAAAATAGAAAGAATAAAAGTTTATGGTACATGCTGTATGGATAAAAGGCGTATTGAAACTGCCGCATACTCAGTAGACGGTGTAAAATATGCCGCTTGGAATGAATACACGCAGGTGATTACATTAAAGTACCATGTATTTAAAAAAGAAGCAGGTGACAGTGTCCAAAAGAAAATTGCATCTGTCGGTAATGACACTGAAAAATATAGGGCTGATGATGCTGTATATCAAAACCTGCCTGATTGCTGTCATTATCAAAGGAAGCAATCATAATGCCCGAAGCCTTTCAAAGCTATAAACCAGGCAGGCTTTATTTAAACGTAATTATTTCTTCATTCAAAAAAAACAAAAAATGAAATCAATAAAAATGCTGATGATTGCAGCCTTAACTATCTTTTCTTTAACGGTACTCGCACAGGATACAACCAAACCAAAATCGAAAATGAAAATGGAGCAAATGAAATACAGTTGCCCCATGCACCCGGATGTAACCAGTAACAAGCCGGGTAAATGTTCCAAATGTGGTATGGATATGAAAAAATCCAAAAAAGAACAAATGAAAATGGATGTTATGAAAATGTATAGTTGTCCTATGCATTCAGATATATCCAGTGATAGGCCCGGAAAATGCTCTAAATGCGGAATGGATTTAAAGGAAATACCAGCCGTTGTGTATGCCTGTCCGATGAAATGTGAGGGAGATAAAACATACGAAAAGCCTGGCTCATGCCCTAAATGCGGAATGAATTTGAAAGAAAAAGTGGTGAAAAAAGATGAACATGAAGGTCACAATCATGAATAGTAAAAGCAGAAAATAAGTATGGACCAATTAAGTTTTTCTGTTTTTATTATTCCGTTAGCAGCCTTGCTGCTTATGATTATTCTCGTTGTTCAGTTAGAGAAAAAGGCAGACAATCAGCGGACTTTTATGCACCTGTTAAGGAGCATCACAGTTTACTCATTCATATTCCATTTTGCCTGGGAGATGTTGCAGATGCCGTTGTTCCTTAACATGTCACTGGGTTGGCAATCTACCTTGTTTTGTACACTTGCGTCGGTAGCAGATACCATTATGGTGCTATTAATTTATTATGGGTTTGCATCGCTGTATAAAAATTGTTGGTGGATGATTAGGCCAACCCCCTACCGGTTGATGGTACTTGTATTAACAGGAGGCGCAGGTGCTGTGCTGGCTGAACTACATCATATTAATTTGGGTACCTGGAGTTATTTAACACGAATGCCAATCATACCCGGTTTAAAAGTGGGACTGGTACCAGTATTACAGTTTATGCTTTTGCCAGGCGTTATTTATTTTCTGGCATTAAGCTATAACAAAAAAATTAAATCAATCTGAATATTAAAAACAATTGACAACATTAAAATTAAAAAGATGAAAAAAATATTTTTTTCCATTACGATCGTTATCGTGCTCGCCATTGTTTCCTGTAACAGCAATAACCAGGCTGCGAAAGAAGATAACAGTATGATGAACCACGATTCGACGACGCCCATGCAAAATAATAAAATGATGGATGAAAATGTTAAGATGGTTTCAGCTACTTTCCCCACCCTTGATGCCAGAGTTTCTACTTACATGAAAACGATGTTGCAAAATTACCTCGGGATAAAGAATGCCTTAATTGATGGCAATTCTGATAAAGCAGCCACTTCATCAGCGGCTATGTTTGTTGCCATGAAAGGCTTAGATAAATCCCTGCTGACAGCCGACCAGAAAAAAGTATATGATGATATTGAAAGCGATTTGAAAGAACATGCAGAACATATTTCTAAAAGTAAAATTGATCACCAGCGGGAACATTTTGCCATGATGAGTAAGGATATGTATGATATGGTAAAGGCTTTTGGTGCAGGTATGACTTTGTACCACGACCATTGCCCTATGTTTAAAGACGGCTCTATGTGGTTGAGTGAATCAAAAGACATCCGCAATCCTTATTATGGAGAAAAGATGATGGGCTGTGGAAGTGTAGAAGAAATGATTAAATAATAACCGGTTAAATGAAACTTTTATGATTCCTAAATTAATCTCCTGGTCTTTAAAAAACCGTTACATCGTATTGCTGCTGGCAACGAGTTTGTTTGTGTTGGGAATATTCAATATTCAAAAGAATCCCATAGATGCCATACCTGACCTCAGCGAAAACCAGGTAATTGTTTTTACCGAGTGGATGGGTCGTGGTCCACAGATTATGGAAGACCAGATTACCTATCCGTTGGTGAGCAACTTACAGGGTATTCCCAAAGTAAAAAATATCCGGGGTACATCCATGTTCGGGATGAGTTTTGTGTATGTGATTTTTGAAGATGATGTAGATGTGTATTGGGCAAGAACAAGGGTATTGGAACGCTTAAATTATGCACAGCGTTTGTTACCTAATGGCGTAACGCCAACCTTAGGTCCTGACGGAACCGGCGTTGGGCATGTATTCTGGTACACCCTTGATACAAAAAATCTTGACCTCGGTGAGCAAAGAGCTTTACAGGACTGGTACGTAAAGCTGGCGCTGCAAACGGTTCCTGGAGTTTCAGAAGTAGCTTCCTTTGGTGGCTTTGAAAAACAATATCAGTTGGTGGTGGACCCGGTGAAACTGCAGTACTATAATATATCCTTAATGGATGTGATGACGAAAGTAAAAGCCAGCAACAATGATGTGGGTGGCCGTAAATTCGAAATGAGTGATATGGCTTATATAATCCGGGGATTAGGGTACATTAAAAACAAGGACGACATTGAAAGCATTGCTGTAGGAAATAATAATGGTATTCCGGTAAGGGTAAAAGACATTGGCTCAGTACAGATGGGAGGTGATTTAAGGCTGGGCATTTTTGATGAAAATGGCGAGGGTGAAGTGGTGGGCGGAATTGTGGTGATGCGATACGGTGAAAATGCAGATAATGTAATTGCAGCCGTAAAAGAAAAAATGAAAGATGTACAAAAAGGATTGCCCGAGGGAGTAACCTTTAAAACCGCTTACGACCGGAGCGAATTAATTGAATCAGCTATCGGTAACATCAAAGTGAAGTTGATTGAAGAGATGACAATTGTAGCAATCATAGTTTTCATTTTTCTATTTCACTGGAGGAGTGCTTTAAGTATCATCGTCCAGATTCCTATTACCATTGCGATAAGTTTCATCCTCTTGAACTTTTTTGGTATTTCATCTAACATTATGTCACTAACAGGTATTGCCTTGGCCATTGGGGTGATAGTAGACAATGGAATTATCATGAGTGAGAATTCCTATCGTCATTTATCAGATTGGCAAAACGAACACAATCCTAAATCGTAAAAAATGAAAAAACTATTTAATAAACTCAGCGGCAAAAAAGATTATTACCATATACCTGAATCAGAGCGGATGCAGTTGATTGAAAAAGCCTGTGTACAGGTGTCAAGAGGTGTATTCTTTTCTACCATCATCATCATTGCTTCTTTCTTACCAGTATTTTTATTAACCGGGCAAGAAGGGAAATTGTTTCATCCATTGGCATTTACCAAATCATTTATCATGCTTGTTGATGCTGTACTGGTAATAACCCTGGCCCCTGTGCTTATTTCATTTTTTATGAAAGGAAGGTTCAAACCCGAGTCAACTAATCCGGTTAACCGGATTTTGGAAAAAGTATATGAGCCGTTAATACGTGCATGTATCAAGTGGCGTAAAACAACCATCGCTGTAAATATCATAGCGTTGGCGATAAGTATTCCGATGCTGATGAGCCTGGGCAAAGAATTTATGCCACCATTGGATGAAGGTTCTATTTTGTTTATGCCCGTAACCTTACCCGATGTATCCAACAGCGAAGCAAAAAGAATTTTACAGGTGCAGGATAAACTGATTAAATCTGTGCCGGAAGTAAAAAATGTATTGGGTAAAGCAGGCAGGGCAAACACAGCCACAGATAATTCTCCCATCAGCATGATTGAAACTATTATTTTATTGAAACCGCAAAGCGAATGGAGAAAGGATATTTCAAAAAATGATATCATTAATGAGCTGAATGCCAAACTGCAGATACCCGGTGTAACAAACGGGTGGACACAGCCTATCATCAATCGAATCAACATGCTTTCAACAGGTATCCGTACTGATGTTGGGATAAAAGTTTACGGACAAAATCTGGATACCATTTATTCATTTGCAGAAAAAGTAAAAAAAGAACTGGAAGGGATTGGTGGCGTAAAGGATTTGTATGTAGAACCAATCACCGGCGGTAAATACATTGATATTATTGTTAAGCGGGATGAAATCAGCCGCTATGGTCTCACAGTAGATGATGTAAACAGCGTGGTGGAAATTGCTTTAGGTGGTATGCGTTTAACAACAACTGTTGAAGGCCGTCAACGCTTTTCTGTGAATGCAAGATTTGGCCAGGACTTTAGAAATAACCTGGGAGCCTTAAAACGATTGCAGGTGCAGACTATGAAATTTGGTCCTGTTCCATTGGAAGCGGTGGCTGATGTAAAAATAACAGAAGGCCCACCGATGATCAATTCAGAAAATGCCATGCTGAGAGGTACCGTATTATTTAATGTAAGGGAAAGGGATTTAGGCAGCACGGTGAATGAAGCCAGAAAAAAATTGGATAATATGATTACCAAATTGCCAAAAGGCTATTTCATGGAATGGAGCGGCCAGTATGAAAACCTGATACGGAGTGAAAAAACATTAAAGATGATTTTGCCTGTTGTGTTGCTGATCATTTTCCTTTGCATGTATTTTGCTTTTAATTCAGCAAGGGAGGCATTTCTAAGTTTAATCTCCATTCCGTTTGCATTGATAGGCGGGGCATTTATGATTTATTTCTGGGGTGTAAATATGTCTGTTGCAGTGGCAGTTGGATTTATTGCCTTGTTTGGATTAGCGGTGGAAACGGGGATTGTGATGGTTATCTATCTCAACGATGCCATGCAGCAGTTGATAGAGAAAAAAGGCAATTCAAAAGAAACTATAACGACACAGGATTTAAGGGAGTTTGTGATTGCAGGAGCAACAAAGCGCTTGCGCCCAAAACTAATGACGGTTAGTGTTTCTCTCTTTGCATTAATACCCATTCTTTGGAGTCATGGCGTGGGTAGCGATGTGATGAAACCTATTGTATTACCGATGGTTGGCGGTGTACTTACATCCGCAACACATATATTATTGGTAACCCCATTGATTTTTTTAATGTCTAAAGAATATGAGCTGAGGAAGCATGGCAAGATAGACGTGATGGAAACAAAGCATTAATACTTATCCATTATAATTCAGGAAAAATGAAAAGTTTAAAATTATTAGTTAGTGGAATGCTCTTAATGCAGATCGTGCTGTCGCAACAGGTATTAACCATGCAGGAAATTCAAACCGCCATCGAAAAAAATCATCCAACGTTAAAAATGTTGGATGCGGAAGCCCGTTCCATGAATGAAGCAGCAAAGGGAGCATACAGTTGGATGCCGCCTGAATTGGGAGGAGGATTTTTTCAAACACCTTACGACCCCGGCAGGTGGAAATCAATGAACGGTCAGCCCGGCATGGGGGCAATCATGATTTCTGCACAACAAATGTTCCCCAATAAAAAAAGACAAACCGCTGAGTTTGATTTTATGAATACTCAGTCAACAGTTGAATTGCAAAAAAAAGATGTAGTGGTCAACGAATTACTATTTACAGCAAGAAAAAATAATTACGACTGGATTGTACTGGAAAAAAAATTAAAAGTGCTTGATGAAAATGACAGGCTTTTAAAATATATGATGCAGAGTGCTGAAATAAGGTATAAAAACGGCTTGGGTAAAATCAGCGCCTATTACAAAGCTAAAGCAGCATTGGCCAAAGTTGAAAATATGCAGTTGATGTTACGTAGTGACATTGAACAAAAGAAAAGTGCCATCAATATAGTAATGAACCGTAATGCTAATGAAGCCTTTTTGGTTGATACCGATTATGTATGGTTCGATTTTAACAAAGCCATGTTCGATTCTGCCGCTTTAATGAAGCAACGAAGCGATATAAAAGTAATTGACCGCAGAATTGAAGTCAATAATCTGGAACGCAAAGCCGAACTGGCAAAACTGAAACCGGAGTTTGGTATTCAATACAATCATATGACAGGTTGGGCACGGCAGCCCCTGATGTTCACTGCCATGGTAATGGTAAAAATTCCAATGGCTAAATGGTCCTCAAAAATGAACAAGGCAAAAGCCGAAAGCCTGGT
>JBBQEA010000164.1:0-12251 GCA_038320245.1 Chitinophagales bacterium
ATTTCTTTCACCTGTTGCGCCGGCAGTTAACCTGGCCGTTTAGAAAACCATTGGTAAATTTTTCACCCAAAGCCAACCTGCGCCACCCGGGTAGTTATAGTCTTGAATCTGATTTTTTAACAGGAGGTTTTAAAGAAATACTGGATGATAAATTTGTAAAAGACGCTGCCGAAGTAAAGAAGGTATTGCTTTGCAGCGGTAAGGTATATTTTGATTTAGCCGATCGTCAGCAAAAGGAAAACAGAACAGCTGTGGCCATCATCCGCCTGGAACAAATTTATCCTTTACCACAAAAGCAACTTGATGCACTGTACAGCAAATACAGCAAAGCTATCTGGCATTGGGTGCAGGAAGAACCATTAAATATGGGTGCGGCCACCTTTCTAAGAATGAATGTACAAAATATCAACTTTTACATTATAAGCCGCAGTGCCAGTGCATCTACAGCTACAGGCTATTCAAAAATACATGCTAAAGAACAATTGGCTATAATTGATAAAGCGTTTAGTATTTAAAGGCAGAAAAATATTTTTTGTATGATGCCGGCTTCATTAGCCGGTATTTTTGATGGTGATAAATTCAATTAGGAACAAGCTCAAACTTGTTTTATGTCATCCTATCAGAAAATGTTCTCAAGTTAAACTGACGTATTGAAATATCGAATATAGAAATGGGAATAATGACCCCGCTTTTACCGGTACACATGAGTTGAAATTCACTTCATTATTCGATGTTCCTTGTTCAATATTCATTATTGTTTTTCTTCACTTAATTACATTGCCTGCTCCTAAACCCGCTACTTTATATTTTCAAAAATAACAGATGCTCCCTGCCCCACACCAACGCACATGCTGGCGAGCCCATAGGTTCCTTTTCTTTTTTTAAGTTCATGTAAAAGGGTAGTAGCAATGCGAACACCGCTGCAGCCCAACGGATGTCCAATTGCAATAGCACCGCCGTTTACATTCACTATTTCCATATCTAACCCTAATTCATGTATACAAGCAATGGATTGGGCAGCAAATGCCTCATTCAGTTCCACCAGGTTAATATCGGCAATGCCAAGACCAGCTCTTTGCAAAGCCTTTGTGGTGGCGGGTACAGGGCCAATGCCCATAATAGATGGGTCTACACCTGCTACTGCCATACTGGTAATTTTTGCCATGGGCTGCAAACCATATTTTTTTACTGCCGCTTCACTTGCCAATAACATTGCTGCGGCGCCGTCATTGATACCACTGCTGTTGCCAGCTGTTACTGTACCATCTTTTATAAATGCCGGTTTTAGCAAGGACAATTTCTCCAGGGAACTTATCCGGGGATGTTCATCTTTATCAAAGTCAATCAGCTCTTTCCCTACCTGAATTTGTACCGGTATTATTTCATTGGCGAATTGATTGGCTGCATGAGCGTTTGCATATTTCTGTTGACTTTCATACGCAAATTCATCCTGTTCATGCCTGCTGATGTTCCATTGCTTTGCAATATTTTCTGCTGTTTCGCCCATGCTGTAGGGATGGTATAATGAGGCTAATTTTTTATTGATAAAACGCCAGCCCATGGTGGTATCAAACAACTCCGCATCCCTTGCAAAAGCTGCATTGGCCTTGGATAACACAAAAGGCGCCCTCGACATGCTTTCTACGCCGCAGGCAATGTACAAGTCGCCGTCGCCACACATAATGGCACGGCCTGCATCCATAATGGCCTGCATGCCGCTGGCACACAAACGGTTTACGGTAACGCCGGCAACGGTTACGGGTAGCCCGGCAAGCAAGGCGGCCATCCTTGCCACGTTGCGGTTGTCTTCGCCACTTTGGTTGGCAGCGCCGGCAATTACCTCCTCAATGGCATTGATATCTACAGATGGGTTTCTGCTGATGATTGCCTTTATTACTGCTGCCAGTAAATCATCCGGCCTTATATTGCTTAAAGCGCCGCCGTATTTTCCAACAGGGGTTCGTACGGTATCGATTATATAGGCTGTTTGCATAAAATTATTTTTGATCCGGGCAATTATTTTTTAATCATCATTGTTGGCCTGTCCTGATTTTTTTGGAAAGCGCCCTCTTTTAATTTATACCATTTTTCAACGTTATTTACAGGAGAAGCAAGATATAAAATACTGCCGCAAGATAAAATAATTATTAGTCCTCCTTCAGGCAGATTTATACCATTCCCATATTTTACCCGGCAAATTCTTTTATGTAAGCAACGAAACAATTTGCTTAAAAAATAGTTAACCGGTTTTAAAAAGACTTTGCTTTTTACAGTTATTGGACAAATAACCATGTAATACAATTAAAACGTACAATCGATTTTTTTCAAAAAAATAAATCCGCCTTTACGGGGCGGATTTATTTTTAAATGAGCAGGATCGATGTTCCTAAAACCTTAAACCAATGCTCAATGCAATCACCTGATTTTTGTATTTTGGAGTGGAAGATGTTCCATCGCCATTGTTAGTTTGAAAATCTATGTTGTAGCGCAAACCCACAACCAAATTGCTTGCTGTAGCTTCTATACCAATTACGCCACCCAATATATTTTTGCGCAAATTGTCATTATCCTGCTTTACCAGATTTTCATAAGCGGTATTGTTGGTAGTGAATTTTGTGCTGGTAGACATCAGGTAAGAAAACTGCGGTCCAGCCAAAATGCCGAAACTTTTAGACGGTTTAATTTTTAGCAGTAAAGGCACTTCTAAAAAATTGGTTGTTTGCTTGTACTCATATGCAGCACCCAAAAAACTACCGGTAGATTTATAGCCCTTTTGAGAAAACTGTATCTCAGGCTGCAGGCTTACTATTTCCGCTATAGGAATTTCTAAAAATAGGGCAGCATTAGCACCAAGCTTAGCGCCTGTAGTATTGACACTGCTATTATCCCTTACAACATTTGAAAGATTTGCACCAACTCTGGCGCCCAGATGCATACTACTTTTACTACCACCGCCAGATTGTGCATTTACCTGAGTTACACTTATTGCAATGGCTGTTGCTACAATTATCCATTTCTTTTTCATAATTACGATTTTGTTTGTAATACTTATGAAAAGACTATGCCAAAAAAATCTGTTGCGTCAAAATGAGCATTCATAAAAAATAGAAAAATTATCTGGCGAGTAATCACCACATAATGGGTAGTGTGGTACACAAAAACGGAATTAAGGGGCGGTTTCAGCAAATCTTACCTTGCTCCGGCGGGTTTTGTATCTTTGCCCGATGACGGAAAATAAACAAAACATACGCCACCTTGGTTTGGAGGAGTTGGCTACCTATTTTGCATCGCTGGGCGAAAAGAAGTTCAGGACAAAACAGGTGTATGAGTGGATATGGAAAAAGAATGCACAAGGCTTT
The DNA here is from genome assembly GCA_038320245.1 of Chitinophagales bacterium. Taxonomy (GTDB): domain Bacteria; phylum Bacteroidota; class Bacteroidia; order Chitinophagales; family Chitinophagaceae; genus Ferruginibacter. The sequence continues at coordinate 3,360 of JBBQEA010000164.1, forward strand.
GATGATATGACGGATGTATCGAAAGAACTGCGTACTAAAATGGCAGATACATTTTCGTTTCCTTCGCTTACGGTAAATGCTACCCAGTTCAGCACTGATGGTACCATTAAATCGAGGTTTAAAACTTATGATGGTCATATGATTGAAGGTGTGCTGATACCTACAGAAAAAAGAAATACCGCTTGTGTATCTTCTCAAATTGGTTGCAGCCTAACCTGCAAATTTTGCGCTACCGGAAAAATGGAACGCAAACGCAACCTCGATTTTGACGAGATTTACAACCAGGTGGCACTCATCAATGAACAGTCGGAAAAGAGTTTTAATAAAAAATTATCCAACGTAGTTTTTATGGGCATGGGTGAGCCACTGCTCAACTATAAAAATGTGTTGAAATCGATTGACCGGTTAATAGCCAATGATGGGTTGAATATGAGCCCAAAGCGGATTACAGTTTCCACCGCAGGTGTTGCAAAAATGATTAAGCAACTGGGCGATGATAAAGTCCGCTTTAACCTTGCCCTTTCCCTGCATGCTGCGGATGATAAAAAGAGGGATAGCATTATGCCCATCAATGAGAGCAATACCATAGCAGAACTCATTAAATCTTTGAATTATTTTTACGATAAAACCAAGAACGATATTACGCTGGAATACATTCTGTTTAAAGACCTGAATGATTCCCTGGAAGATGCCGAACACCTGGTAAAAATTTATCGGCAAATACCAACGCATCTGGTGAATGTAATTGAATACAATCCAATTGAAGGCGTTTCATTTACCAAACCAGATGAAGATAAAACCAATACATTTACAGATTATCTTGCCCATCACCGGGTAAACGTAAGGGTAAGAAGAAGCCGTGGAAAAGATATTGATGCTGCCTGCGGACAGTTGGCTAATAAGTAGATGGTTGCCTTGTTTTTTTATAGAAATTTATGTCAAGGTTGTCTGTTTAATGAGTTGCACTACCCTTGGGGGCAGTGATTGAAGAGATAATTATTTTATGGGCTTTAGCCCAAATATTATTTGGGCTAAAGCCCGGATGTTTGTTTGATTTTATTTCCTCCGCCTTGAAAGGCGAGGCAATTCAAAAGGCGAGGATATTCAAATATAGAACTACAGTCAAAGTTGTTTGTTTTATGAGTTGCGCACTGCCCTTCAGGGCAGTGATAGAAGAGATTATTATTTTCCGGGCTTTAGCCCAAATATTGTTTGGGCTAAAGCCCAGATGCTAGTTTGATTTTATCTCCTCGCCTTGAAGGGCGAGGCAATTCAGAAGAGCAGGGCAATTCAAAAGGGCGAGGCAATTCAGAAGAGCGGGGCAATTCAAAAGGGCGAGGTAATCCAAAAGAGCGGAGTAATTCAAAAGGCAGGGCAATATCCCCAAAAAATGGGGCAATAAAAAGCTTATTTAAATCACATAGAATTATATGCCTAACACAATTGCAATTTCTTTCGACAATACCGAATATGCGTTTGCGTATAAAAAAAATTATGAGCTTAAAAAAGCCCGTTTTCTTTTTACATCGATGGGTATTCCCTGGCTGATTAATGCCGGCTTAAAATTAACCCCATTAGCCATTAAATGGAATTTACCCTTTACAAAAACCATCATCCGCAGTACCATATTTAAACAATTTGTAGGAGGTGAAACATTGGATGAAACTGCTGTTGTAGCCAGACGACTGAACGACTTTCATGTAGAAGTGATTTTGGATTATGCTGTGGAAGGTGGTGCCGATGGAGAGGCGGGATTTGACCATGCTACTGAAGAATTTATTAAAGTAATTAACTATGCCGCCACCCAACCCAACATTCCGTTTATGAGTGTGAAGGTTACCGGCTTTAGCAGGTTTCAACTATTAGAAAAAATTGATGAATTGATGAACCACAACGAGGGTACGTTGATGAAAAGATATTTAAAATCGCTGGAGCAACTGGATGATAATGAAAAAGAAGAATGGCATAGAGTAAGGGTGCGAATGCTACGGGTTTGCGAAGCTGCTTCGGAAAAAAGAATTGGTGTACTGATAGATGCGGAGGAAACCTGGATACAGGACCCGGTGGATGCTCTCACCATGTTAATGATGGATACTTTTAACAAGAGAAGGAGGGTAATTTACAATACCATTCAGCTTTACCGCAAAGACAGGTTACAATTTTTAAAAGACTGCTATGCTGCAGCAAAAGAAAGAGATTTTATATTGGGTGCTAAATTGGTAAGGGGTGCATATATGGAAAATGAACGCAACCGGGCCATCGAAAAAAATTATCCTTCGCCGATACAGCCGGATAAAGAAAGTACGGATAGCGATTACAACAAGGCGGTTCAATTTTGCATTGAGCATATTGACCAGATTGCAGTAATTATCGCCACCCACAATGATAAAAGTAATTTGTTTGGAGTTGACCAGGCTTTGAAAAATAATATCGAACTCAATCATCCGCACATTCATTTTTCTCAATTGTATGGCATGAGCGATAACATTACATTTAACCTGGCTAAAGCAGGCTGTTCTGTAAGCAAGTACCTTCCATTTGGCCCAATAAAAGATGTAATTCCTTACCTCATGCGCAGGGCACAGGAAAACAGCAGCGTGAGCGGGCAGGTGGGCAGAGAATTGGTGTTGATAAATAAGGAAATGGAGCGGAGGGGGATTTAGGGTTGTTGAAAATTGTTGAAGGGGGTTGATGGGGTTGAAGGTGGTTGATAGGGTTTAAGGTGGTTGATAGGGTTGAAAAGTTTACAGAGTTGACATTGTTGACTGAGTTGAAAGTTGTTTAAGATGGTTTAAGGTTTTAATTTTGGATTAAAATGGTTGATAGAGTTGACAAGTTGATAAAGATGAATGCCCGGTATCTGTTACCTTAAATCACTTAACCACTAAACCAATCCATCAACACTATTCCCCTACACATGCATTGTACGTATTCATCAGCAAGGCTCCGATAGTCATTAACCCTACACCGCCGGGTACGGGAGTAATATAGCTGCATTTGGGTGCTACATTTTCAAAGTCCACATCTCCCTTAATTGCAAAGCCGCTTTTTTTGGATGTATCGGGTACCCGGGTAATACCCACATCAATTACCACGGCATTTTCTTTCACCATATCAGCAGTTAAAAAAGCTGGCCTGCCGAGGGCTGCGACAATGATATCTGCCTGCAAACAAATTTCTTTAAGATTGTGTGTATGACTATGGCAAACAGTAACTGTGCAGTTGCCTGGATTGGTATTGCGGCTTAATAATATGCTGATAGGCCGGCCTACAATATTGCTTCTGCCAATTACCACAGCATGCTTTCCTTTGGTGTCAATTTTATAATGCTCCAGCATCAGCATAATACCATACGGCGTAGCCGGGATAAATGTTGGAAGCCCTTGTACCATCTTACCAACACTCATAGGGTGAAATCCGTCCACATCTTTTTTGGGGTTGATGAGACTGATAATTTTATCTTCATTTATTTGTTTGGGCAAAGGCAGTTGAACCAAAATGCCATCCACATCAGCATCCATGTTCAATTGTTCGATGGTATCAATTAATTCTTGTTCACTAACGGCTGCATCCAGCCTGATCAATGTACTCTTAAAACCAATTTCTTCGCAGTTTTTTACCTTGCTGGCTACATAGGTTTCGCTGGCACCATTGCTACCTACCAATATGGCTGCCAGGTGCGGCGTTTTACTTCCGGTAGCTTTTAATTGGGCTACTTTTGTTGTAAGTGAATCTTTAACTGCCTGCGAAACAAGCTTTCCATCTAATAGTTGCATAACGCAAAAGTAACAACAGTATTTGTATTAGTGTTTTCAACCTGCCAATTTATCTTTATATTGCCGTAAATAACTACTGCTACTTTGAGAAATCACTTTTATTATTTGATGTGCATTTTGTGTTTATCCGGTTTTACCGCATATTCCCAAACCTTGCGACAGCCAATATCGGCCGTATATCTTGGGCTCGGCGCCTACAGTATGGAACACGGCGATGTGTTTTCATTTGTAAATAACCAGGCCAGTCTTGCACAGGTAAAGCAGGTAACCGCTGGCGTGTATGGCGAACGACGCTTTTTGCTTTCTGCTACAACTATGTACACGGCTGCCGTTGCTGTGCCCTCGTCGCTGGGCAATTTCGGTGTTAGTTTAAAATATCTTGGATATAAAAATTTTAATGAAAGCCAGGTTGGTTTGGCCTATGGTAGAAGCCTGGGCAACAAAGTTGATATTGGTATCCAGTTTAATTATTATGGTTACAGAGTACCAGCTTATAACAGCGATGCTGCTGTTAATGTAGAAATTGGTGCCATTGTTCATTTAACCGAAAAGCTGAATGCAGGCGTGCATGTATACAATCCCATTGGTGGTAAATTTTCAAAGACGGATGAAAAAATTACCTCAGCCTATAAATTTGGCCTTGGCTATGATGCCTCCGAACGTTTTTTTATAAGTGGCGAAGTCGTTAAAGAAGAAAATTTTCCTGTAAATGTAAATGCAGGTTTTCAATATCGTTTTGCAAAAGCATTTTTTGCCAGGGGGGGCATTGCAACTGCTACTTCTGTTGGCTATGCAGGGTTTGGGGTAAGCTGGAATAATTTAAGGTTGGATGTAAGCGGTAGTTTTCACCCTCAATTGGGAGTATCACCTGGAATACTGTTAATTATGAATTTAGGCAAAACAGCGTCTTCAACAATCCCATCTGTAAATCAATGATAAGGAAATTAACAGCCAGTGATTTAATCAACTATCCATCAGTTGCTCAAAAGAGTTCAGACTTTTTTTGTGGCAGCATCGGATACAAATGCTGCAGGAGTGTGTTGGTTATTAGTTGTATTCTTTTTTGGCAACAGGCAACAGCACAAGTTATAAAATTACCACAGCAACCCAATACTACGGTAGAGCAACAATTGGAGGCGGTAACAGAAAGTAATGAGGATACAGAAACACAGGATGATTCATTTTTACAATCGCTTCAGCTTTTTTTACGATCGCCGCTTAATCTTAACATAGCAGATGCAGCTGCATTAAAAGAGCTGATTATTCTTTCGCCTATACAAATACAAAATATTATTTCGTACCGCAACCTGTTTGGTAATTTCATCAGCATTTACGAACTGCAAGCCATTCCCGGCTGGGATATTTTAACGATAGAAAAATTGCGGCCTTATATTACAGTTAGTACCAGTGCCAATCTTATTACTTCTTTTGGCGAAAGATTAACCGGAGGCGCTCATAACGTGCTGGCAAGGGTTACAAGAGTATTGGAAATTTCTAAAGGCTATTTGTTGGACCCGGCCATCGCCAATAATTATTATCCCGGATCTCCGCAACGGTATTTATTACGGTATAAATATCAGTATAAAAATTTGTTACAGTATGGAATAGTGGCCGAAAAAGATGCCGGCGAAGAATTCTTTAAGGGTAGTCAGCCAAAGGGTTTTGATTTTTATTCTTTTCATCTTTTTGCAAGAAATATTGGTATCATAAAATCTTTGGCAATTGGTGATTTTACAGTGAACATGGGGCAAGGCTTAACCCAGTGGCAGAGCCTGGCCTTTAAAAAAAGTCCGGATGTAGTTAATACAAAAAGACAATTGGCAGTGTTACGTCCCTACAATTCTGCCGGCGAAATTAATTTTCACCGTGGGGCCGGTATTACATTGGCTAAAAAAAATATGGAGCTCACTGCATTTGTTTCCTATAAAAAAGTAGATGCTAACCTGGTGGTAGATACACTTAATAATGAAGATTTTATTTCTTCGTTACAAACATCCGGTTTGCATAGAACCAGGAGTGAATTGGCAGATAAAGGCGCCCAGCAACAACTTGCTTATGGTGGTAATATCGCTTACAACAACGGCAATCTGCATATTGGAGCAAATGTTATTCAGTACCAATTTAGTTTGCCGCTAAATAAATCTAATGATCCTTATAATATTTATGCCTTATCAGGTAAAAAGGCAGGTAACCAAAGTATAGACTATAGTTACACTTTTAGAAATATGCATTTTTTTGGAGAGGCTGCATTTGACAATCATTATAATAAAGCCACTGTAAATGGCTTGTTGGTAAGTGTAGATGCTGCAGTGGATTTGAGTTTCGTTTACAGAAATATTTCTGAAAAGTACCAATCGTTGTACACCAATGCTTTTACAGAAAGTACGTTTCCAACCAACGAAAGGGGCTTCTATTCAGGCATCAGCATAAGGCCAAATAATTTTTGGCGTATTGATGCGTATGTCGATTTTTATAAATTCCCGTGGCTAAAGTATCTTGTAGATGCGCCTACAACAGGAGTGGACTATTTTTCGCAGGTTACTTACAAACCCAATAAGCAACTGGAAATATATGCCCGCTATCGTACAGAAACAAAACCCAAAAACTTTAATCCTGATAACAATATTCTATCATCCGTAATACCCAAGCAACGCCAGAATTTTCGTATTCAAACTAATTACAGAATTAATCCCATTTTCACTTTTAGAAACAGGATAGAAATGAATTGGTACGATAAAAAAGGAGCCAACCCTCAGAATGGCTTTTTAGCATACGTGGACCTTTTGTACAAGCCGATGATGAAAAAGTATTCAGCAAATATGCGCCTGCAATATTTTGAAACGGATGGTTACGACAGCAGGTTATATGCTTACGAAAATGATGTGCTGTACAGTTTCTCCATTCCTGTATTTTATGATAAGGGTTACCGGTATTACGTAAATGTAAATTATGATGTAAGCAAAAGATTAAGCTGCTGGTTTCGCTGGGCACAAACTATTTCTAAAGACAAAACCACCGTAGGTTCCGGGTTGGATGAGATAAAAGGAAATAAACGAACAGAAGTTAAATTTCAGGTATTGTATTATTTTAATTGATTGAATTTGCAAAATGTATTTTAGTGATCAAAGAATTTAGGATTAATTATTTTGTTCGCATAGCCTTTACTCTTTTGAGCAAGAGTCTATTTACTTTCTTTTTTGATAAAAAAAGTAACAAAAAAAATCAATCCGCCGCGGTGGCTAAAATCAAGGAATTCGCAGGCAGAGTTCAATAATTTGCAAATTCTGCTGGCCCAAACAGCCCCGTCCGAATAGCGCAGGCCGGGCGGACTTGATTTCTTAACGGCTGATGCGAAAAATTTCTAGCACTTTTTATTCAAGGCCATAGCCAGCCTTCGTTTGCGAACAAACAACTAATCCTAAAAAAACAATATCAAATTACCAGTAAAGTTTTTAATTATCAGTTATCAATTATAACTAAAACAAGTACCTATTATTTTGATGTGCTGCTATATGTAGATTTGTTCTGTAGGAACTATTGGTGGGTAGATAATAGTAAAATTCATATTAAGCGTTCCGTAGGAACGCATGGTGCTATATCGGCTCTTTGAAGATGTATTTCTCCTCCCAATCAATTCCAAATGCGGTTAAAAATTTCCTGTATTCATCTAAAAATGTTTCCTTTCGGTGATGAATCTCTTGATTTTGAATATAACGAATGACATCATTTACCTGGCTTTTTGCATACGAAAAAGCACCATAACCATCTTGCCATTCAAAAGAATGAGCACATAATTTTTCTTTATTAATCCACTTGCTACTTTCCGTTTTTACATTTTGTATTAAAGCTGATATAGATTGATGTGGTCTCATTCCAATAAAGATATGGATGTGGTCTGGCATACTGTTTATCTGTAACATTTTGTGTTTATTGGCTTGAAACATGCCAGTTAGGTACTCATGTAACCGCTCCCGCCACGTATTGTGAATAAGAGATTGCCGGAACTTTACTGCAAATACAAATTGTATATGTAGCTGGGTGTAACTATTTGCCATATTATAGAAAGTTTTTTATACATGTTAGGCATAAGCAACAATCGTTCCTATGGAACGAAAACATTTCTTCTAATTCTCTACTACCCACCAACTGTTCCTATGGAACAGATAATATTTTAAGAACCCGATTATAAAAATGTCTCAATACTTCAACATAAGAGTTAGCTAAAGAATCAAAGTTTTATATTAATTTATATTACATCGCCCCCTCCACAAAATACATGTCAATCTGCCCTTTGTTTTTGGCCTCAATTTTTCCACGATAGGTGCAGGTAAACTTATCTTTTACTATTTCATAAGTGGCGCCGCTGATGTTTACTTTTCCTACATGTCCGCTGCTCTCCATTCGTGACGCAGTATTTACTGTATCACCCCAAATATCGTAAGCGAATTTTTTAAGTCCCACAATTCCTGCAACTACCGGCCCCGTATGAATTCCAAGACGCAATTCGAAAAAAGGTTGCCCTTTTTCCTGTCTTTCTATTTTATTCCTTTCAATAAAGTCCACCATTTCCAATCCGGCAGCTACCACATCAAAAGGATGGGTATTATTTGTTGCGGGCAATCCCCCGGCACACATATAAGCATCCCCGATAGTCTTTATTTTTTCAATTCCGTACCTGGTTATTATTCTGTCAAACTCACTGTAACAAAGATTTATTTCAGCCACCAGTTCCTCCGGAGTTAATATTTCACTTGCCTGCGTAAAATTTTTAAAATCTGTAAACAACACGCTTACCGAATTAAAGCTTTTTGTTTTTGCCGTGCCGGTAGCTTTTAATTCTTCCGCAGTTTCTTCCGGTAAAATGTTTAGGAGTAATTCATCACTCCTTTTCTTTTCATTTTTTATCTTGTTACGCTGCCTTAGAAATAAGCTGGCAAATAAAAGCACCACCATAAAGCCACCAATAAAACCATTCCGTACCATTTTTTGCCGTCGTATTTGCTGCTCTTGTATCTCTTTATCCTTGTTGAGCAAACTTATCTGAGATTCCTTTTTTTCAATATCAAATGTAAATTGAAGCGTACCCAATTTTTTATCTGTATTGATATTGTAGATG
>JBBQEA010000165.1:0-11946 GCA_038320245.1 Chitinophagales bacterium
GCTGATAGATTTACAGCAGTCATTTAAAATAGCCAACAATGTTGATGAAAACGACTCAAAAGATAAGGTGATAGAAGATGGTTTTCGGCAGGTATTGGCCTTACTAAGGGTAAAAGTGGGAGTTGATTTTAATTTTTATAAACAAACAACAGTTCGCAGGCGTATTATCCGCCGATCGTTAATGCTTAAATTGGACAGTATTGTAGGTTATATTGAATACCTGAAAAAAAACAAACAGGAACTGGACATATTATTTCAGGATTTGTTGATATCAGTAACTTCATTTTTTAGGGACAGTCAAACATTTAATACACTTTGCGAAAATGTATTTCCGGAAGTAGTCAAAAATAAAAAAGCCGGCACCCCGGTACGCATATGGATAGCCGGTTGTTCAACAGGGCAGGAAGCGTATTCTGTGGCCATTTGCCTGTACGAATTTTTAAGTGAAAATAATGACGATAGCAGGGTGCAGATTTTTGCTACTGATCTTTCAGAAAAAGCTATCACAACAGCAAGAGCGGGCATATATAAAAAAAAGGAAATAGAGGGTATTTCAGAAACCCGGCTAAATCAATTTTTTGATAAAACAGATGGTAATTACCTGGTTAAAAAACCAGTGAGGGATATGTGTGTGTTTGCAGTACATAATTTTTTGAAAGATCCCCCATTCGCCAAAATGGATTTTATCAGTTGCAGAAATGTGCTGATTTATTTAGAGCCTTTTTTGCAAAAAAAAGCATTGTCTATTTTTCACTATGCATTAAATGAAAATGGAATATTGCTGTTGGGTAAATCAGAAACTACGGGAACTTCCTCCGATCTTTTTTTACCATTTGGCAAAAAAGATAAATTGTACACAAGGAAACAGGTGCCCGGCAGATTTACAAATGTTATAAGCCAGCCTGGTGTAACAGCCACTGCGGATTTAAGTTTTTTTACGGGTGGTAAAGATATTAAAACAGACGATTTTCAGAAGAATGCAGATGAAATTTTGTTATCAAAATACACACCTGTTGGGGTAGTGGTAAATGAACAGTTTGATATTGTACAATTTCGTGGCTTAACTGGCGAATACCTTGAACCCTCGCCAGGAAAAGCAAGCCTGAATGTTTTAAAAATGGCCAAAGATGGCCTTGCATTTGAAATTCGCAATGCCTTGCACAAGGCAAAAGGAAGCAAAGAGCCTGTTACCAAACAAGGCATTCCCATAAGCAATGGTAAAAAGCAGGTTACCATTGAAGTGATTCCTTTATTGAATACAGTTGATTTACATTTTTTAATCTTGTTTAAAGGCAGGGATGTAGTAGCTGGCGAAGCTGCTATTGCAGTTGGCCAAAGCAAAGTTGTAAGCGCAAAAATTAAAAAAGATCAACAGGAAATTCGCATTTTGCAATTGGAAAAAGAACTGTCCAGGGCAAGAGAAGATATGCTTGGTATAACCGAAGACCAGGAAGCGGTGAATGAAGAATTGCAAAGTGCCAATGAAGAATTATTGAGTGGCAGCGAGGAATTGCAGAGCCTGAATGAAGAACTGGAAACCAGCAAAGAGGAACTACAAAGTACCAATGAAGAATTGATTACTGTAAACCTGGAACTTTTTGACAGGAACGAAGAGCTGAACCGAAGCCGTAAGTTTGCAGAACTCACCATTGCTACCCTACATGAACCTTTGCTGTTGCTCGATAAAAATTACCGGATTAAAAGTGCCAACAAAACGTTTTATGTAACTTTTAAATTAACGGAAGAAGAAACCCTGGGAAAAGTTTTTTTTGAACTGCAGGATAATAGCTGGAATATACCGGGTTTACGACTTGAAATAGAAAAGATACACACCGAAAAAGAAAAAATGCTGGAGGCGGAAATAGCTTTTTCTTTTAAGGAAATTGGCGAAAGAACGATTTGTTTTAATATACAGCCTATCATTGGCAATGCTAATGAAGAAATGATTTTATTAACACTGCAAGATATTACCTCACGGAAAAAGGCTGAAAAAATATTGGAAGAAAAAGCTGGTGACCTGTTAAAAGAACACCAGTTATTACACCATCTGCTGATGGAATCCCCCGCTTTATTTGCCATTTTAAAAGGGCCCAACCACCTATTTGAATTTGCCAATTCAATGTATCATTCATTTACCGGCAAAAAAGATATTATTGGCAAATCAGTAGAAGAATTGTTTCCCGAAATAGAGCAACAGCATTACCTGGAAATATTGGACAACGTTTATACCACCGGAGTGCCATTTGTGGGGAAAGAAATGTCCATATTTTTTAATAATAATGATGCAAAATCTCAAAATTATTTTCTAAATTTTAGTTATCAGCCTATTTTAGATGACAAGGGTAATGTTGAAGGTATTTTTGCATTTGCCTATGATGTAACCGAGCTGGTAAGTGGCCGTAAATTCCTGGCAAAGAATGCTGAAATGATCAAGAACCTGTACATGAATGCACCGGCATATGTTTGTACCTTGATGGGACCCAATTTTGTTTTTGAAATTGTAAATGCATCGTACCAAAATCTATTTGATAAAAGAGAATTGGTGGGCAAACCAATTATGGAAGCACTGCCAGAACTGGAGGGGCAGGGTTTTAAAGAATTACTTGATAATGTTTATAGAACGGGTGAAATATATTTAGGAAACGAAGTACCCGTATGGCTGGCTCGTGATACAGGTCTTGAATTGGAAGAGCGCTATTTTAATTTCAGTTATCAGCCCATTTTTAATGAGGATGGCAACATAACCGGCGTCCTTATATTTGGATACGAACTAACAGACGAGATAAAGGGTAGAAAAGCAAAGCAGGAAGCTGATAAAACCTTTAGATTGCTTGCCGATGCCATGCCCCAGAAAATGTGGACTGCGGATAAAAACGGTAATGTAAATTATCTTAACCAGCAATGGTATGATTTTACCCATAAAACCTTTGATGAACTTAAAGGCTTTGGTTGGGAAAAAATCATCCATCCTGATGATTGGATCCAAAACAAAAAAACCTGGGAAAAATCCATTCGCTCCGGCGAAGACTTTGAGCTGGAACATCGCTTTCTTTGTTTTGATGGCACATACTGCTGGCATTTAAGCCGCGGTCATGCTCAAAAAGATGATGCTGGTAAAGTAATAGTCTGGATAGGAACACATACGGATATTAATGAGCAGAAAGTGAAAGAGCAGCAAAAAGATGTATTCATCAGTATTGCCAGTCACGAAATGAAAACACCCCTTACCACTGTAAAAGCCTATCTGCAATTACTGGAACTTTCGTTGGATGATGAAAATTCAACTGCACAACTCTATGCTAAAAAAGCAAATCAATCTGTAGCAAGGTTGAATGATTTAATTACAGAATTATTGGATGTAAGTAAAATTCAAAACGGTAAATTAAATTATACTATTACCAGTTTCAATTTTAATGAAATGATAGAGCACACAATCGAGAATGTTCAATACACTTCATCAACACATGTAATAGTAAAAAACGGCGAGGTACAGCAGCAGGTAACAGGAGATAAAGACAGACTGCAACAGGTAGTTATCAATTTACTAAGCAATGCCATTAAGTATTCGCCTGGAAAAACAAAAGTTTTTATTGATATCAGGATGCAGGACGGTAATGTACAGGTAGCCGTAAAAGATGATGGCATCGGTATACCCCCCAATCATCTTACAAAAATATTTGAGCGGTATTACCGGGTAGAAGATCATGCCATTCAATTTCAGGGGCTTGGTATTGGGTTGTTCATTTCATCAGAAATTATTCATCGTCATCAGGGTGAAATATGGGCAGAAAGTGAGACAGGTATTGGAAGTACATTTTCGTTTAACATACCGGTACAGCCTGCAAGGCCCCTGGTAAATGCAAGCTTGGTATAGTATAGAGGAGATAATAAAATATTGGCTTGATTAAATTACATAGTATCGATATAAAAGACTAACTCTACAGAATCTAAATCTTTTTTGTTCGGATATAATTAATAATAAAACAAAATGAATACAACAAAAGATTTAACCAATCCATCAACGCAGCCGGAATTTTTATCCGTAAATGTATTGAACAGCCCGGCACTAAAGTGTGTTTTGATATATGACGATGATGTGGAGATTTTATTTTTGTGCAAAGCAATTTTATCAAAAAGTAACTACCGCATAGAAACCCTCTCCCGCTGCGATAATGTGATAGAAGATATCGCCAGAATAAAGCCAGATCTTATTTTGATGGACTTATGGATACCAGAAATTGGTGGAGAAAAAGCCATCGATATCGTTAAAAAAAATCCGGAAACCAAACATATTCCTATGCTTATATTTTCCGCAAATGCAGAAATTGAAGCAATTTCCAAAAGAATAAATGCAAATGGGTTTATCGAAAAGCCATTTGACATCATTCGTTTTAAAGAAATAATACAACAGAAGATGTTGTGAGTAACTTGCTGGTTTTTTTGGAAGTTTGGTAAAGTATCTATGGTTTAATGACAATCCGAAATGCTGTGCAGCAAATCTTTCAATAAAAATCCACGGTTGTGATTATTGTATAAATTCTATGTAGGGCCGAAGGCTCGCTACTTTTTTATATCAGACTTTATATTTAGCGCCATAGGCTCGGTACACATTCGTTTAAGTGAGCATACTGTATTTAGGCTATTCATGATTCTTCTAAAGAAGTGGTAGCAAATTGGAAACAGTAATTGAATATTTTATAGGATTAGGTATTTTGTTCGCAAACGAAGGCTGGTTATGGCCTTGAATAAAAAGTGCTAGAAATTTTTCACATCAGCCGTTAAAAAATCAAGGCTGTTTGAGCCGGCACAAACTTTAAATTATTGAACTCTTCCGGCGAGTTCCTTGATTTTATCCGCCGCGGCGGATTGATCTTTTTTGTTACTTTTTTGCATCAAGGCAAAAAAGTAAATAGGGTGCAACTAAATCCTGACAAGCATTTGCGAAATAAACGCCTAATCCTATATTTTTATTTGATGGCGGTAAAAACAGTCTGGTAAATTTTGCAGGTTTTTAATTTCCATTATTTTGAATAAATCCTGCTGTTTGTGTAGATTATTCTACAAGAATCATCTGTACATGTCTTTTTCGATACCTTGTTTTCCATTCAAAAAAATCTGTTATAGCTTTATTTTCTTTTAAAAGAATTATGTCCCATACACGATAAACTTCTTTGCCTCTTTTTTACATATTGTCTTATTTACGTAGGTTTCAGCTATTAATCATCGGTAAATCCACGCTTTTATTTATTTGTCAGGACTACCCTTTGCGCTAAAAAACCGGAAGACTTAAATTGTGAATCCTTTTTTTGTCTAATAATTTTTATTCCTATTAATCTTAGTGGCAGCTATTCCATATTATTTTAATGTTGGTACATTATTAGACTAAATTAATTGTAGCAGTGTTGTATTATAACGGCAACTGGTATTGGGTTAGGGAAATATGGGCAAAAGGCAAAGGTTTTAATGCATAATAATTACTGTTATTTATCTATCTACAATCTAAAAGTATTGCATGATACGTAACTGGTTAATCGCAAAGCAGTCTTTCGTTAAGTAGTCATATTTATTGCTGCAGCCATAGTTTTTCTTTTAATATTAATTAATAAGTAAAGTAAAAATTTAAGCTTTACAATTGCTTAAACCAGTATGATGAATACAATCAATTATCATTGAGTTCAGCAAAAAAAGAAGTAGATTTTTGGTAGTTGCTATTGTGATTCATAATACCATCAAACGCTCAAATATATTCTGTCTGGTGTACATATTATTATCCATTGTCCTTTTAAAAAGCCGCTGACATTTTTTCGCAATCATTTAATTATAGCAATTTGACTCTACAAATCAATCATATTTCCGATGAGCAAATGCTCACCATGATAAGGAGCAATAATGTAAAAGCCTGGGAGCATTTGTATGATAAATATGCAGCAGCCATGTACAGCATTGTTTGGCAGTTTACTGATAGTAAAGAGCTGGCAAATGAAATATTTACTGATGCTTTTTTACAACTAAAAGAGAAAAATATTTTATTAAAAATGCGCTATGCATTGTGTCCTTTTTTGCTGAGATATACGTACAATTTTGCAAGCCAGTATTTTAAAAAATGTGGAATAAGTGCCCTCCAGAATGACAAAGCAGTTAATTCTCAACTCATCCATTTGTTATGTACACATTGCAACTCAATAAAAGATGCAGCTTTTAAATTAAATATAACAGAAGCAGCAGTAATAAAGAATTTGCAAAGCGAGTTTTTAGTGCTGCGTAATAAAAACTATTGAAACAAATTATTTTCTTACAATTTTAAAACAGCAAAAAAGAATCTTCCATCAATAAAAAAATTATCATGAGTTACATTGAAGCAGGTAAAGACGCCACTGGTAATCCCGTAAATATTTATTATACAGATTATGGAACAGGTAAACCCATCCTGTTAATACATGGA
Source organism: Chitinophagales bacterium (assembly GCA_038320245.1). Classification (GTDB taxonomy): domain Bacteria; phylum Bacteroidota; class Bacteroidia; order Chitinophagales; family Chitinophagaceae; genus Ferruginibacter. Next base: position 6,443 of record JBBQEA010000165.1, read on the forward strand.
TGGCCATTAAGCGGTGCAATGTGGGAGTACCAGATGGATGAACTGGTTAACGAAGGTTTTAGGGTAATAACTTACGACAGGCGTGGCTTTGGGAAGTCGTCTCAGCCATGGGATGGGTACGATTATGATACCCTCACCGATGATTTAAAAGCATTGATCGATCAATTAAATCTGGAAGATATTACAATGGTTGGTTTCTCCATGGGCGGTGGCGAAGTAGTCCGCTATTTTAGCCGGTACGCTGGCAAAGGCGTTTCCAGGGTAATTCTGGTTTCGTCAATTACACCATATATGTTACAAACGGATAGCAACCCCGAGGGCGTTCCGCAAGAAGTTTTTAATGATATGTTGTTTCAAATGCGGCAGGACAGGATTGGTTTTCTTAATGATTTTGGGAAAACATTTTTTGGCGAAACCATGCTCCACAAACCATTAAGTGCTCCATTGATGGATTATTTCCGTATGCTATGTTCGCTGGCATCACCAAGAGCAACAATAGAATGTGCAAAAGCATTCAGCAGTACTGATTTTAGAGACGAGATGAAAACGGTGAACGTGCCTACTTTAATTATACACGGCGATGCTGATAAAACAGTTCCGATTGAAGCTGCCGCTAAGCTTGCAGCTGTTGAAATACCCGGCAGTAAATTAATAATTTACGAGGGTTCGCCGCACGGGCTTTTCTATACAGAGAAACATCGATTAAATGATGACATACTTGATTTTGTTGAGAGCGGACCAATAGGCAAAAGCCATTGACCTAAGCAATGTGTAAGTCAATACTAAGCGGTGTAATTATTACTACCTGTCACAATGCTGAAAATACTTTTAGTTAGTTATTAATGGTTTGTTATTTATGTTTTCAAGTATCCGCCCATTCCCAATGAACATAAATAAAAGTAAGACGTTAACATGATTTAGTTTTTAAACCATTAATAATTTAAATCAATGAAATATTATTTATCACTGGCAGCTGCATTTTTTTTGCTGGCCGGTTGCAATACCAGAAAAATTACGCAGGCTTCTTATGCCGGTTCTGCAACCACTGCAGGCTATAAAGCTGATAGTTTACCAGCTCCATTTGCTACAGGATCAGCTAAAAACTTCAGCGAAGTTGTTGGATGGAAAAACGGGGAAATGCCCGTTGCCCCTCCGGGCTTTTTGGTTAATCAATTTGCCAATGGTTTGCAGCATCCAAGATGGATTTACGTTGCAGATAACGGTGATATTTTTGTGGCAGAATCCAACACCATTTTAAAAGGTATCTTAAAATTAGGCGCTTCCATTTCACGAAAAATTAAAACGCAACATATAGGTGAAAGTATCAACCGGATTACTATGTACCGGGATGCTGATAAAAATGGTGTGCCCGAAAAAAGTTATGTTTTTGCAGAAGGACTTAATCAGCCATTTGGCATGTTGATAATTGACAATCATTTTTATGTTGGCAATACGGATGCTTTAATTAAATACGACTATACAACCGGAGATACTTTACTCCGGCAAATGACAGCTAAAAAAATAGTGGATTTACCAGCAGGAGAATATAACCGTCACTGGACAAGAAATATCATTACCAACGAGGCAAAGGATAAAATTTATATCGGTGTGGGGTCGGGTACCAATGTTGCAGAAAAAGGCCTTGAAAATGAAATACGAAGAGCTGATATACTGGAAGTAAATCTGGATGGAACCGGTGAGCGCATCTATGCGGCTGGTCTGCGAAATCCGGTAGGGATGGATTGGGCTCCTGGTACACAAACCATGTGGACAGCCGTAAACGAAAGAGATGAATTGGGCGATGAACTGGTGCCTGACTATTTTACAAGTGTACAACCCGGTGGATTTTATGGCTGGCCGTTCTTTTACTTTGGCCAACATACAGATCCAAGAGCCGCTGCCCTGCAAAGCCCGGTACCCATAGAAAAAGTAATTGTGCCGGATGTATCCTTGGGATCGCATACAGCTTCGCTGGGATTGTTGTTTTACAGGCACAAATCCTTTCCTGCTAAATACCATAACGGTGCATTTATTACACAGCATGGTTCCTGGAACCGTTCCATAATATCGGGCTACAAAGTAATTTTTATTCCATTTGCAAATGGTAAACCTGCTGCTGATCCCGAAGATTTTTTGACTGGTTTTGTAGAAGATCTTACAGCAAGTAAAGTGCACGGCAGGCCAGTAGGCATAGCAGTTTTAGCAGATGGTTCCATGCTGGTTTCGGATGATGTAAGCAATACAATCTGGCGAATTAGTGCCAAAAAATAGCTTCTGAAAAAAGATTTGATAATCCGTTGAATAACTCGTTTTCGTTTCATATAAAAACCACCTTGTTAATGGTAGTTTTTGTATGAAATTTTATTTGTCTTCTCCCTACAGGTTTGCCACTTATTTATTAGTTGGTTGTTAATTACGTCTTCATATAAATTGCTGGGCCTTCTTAACCTCCTACATAAACGAAAGAATGACATTAACATGATTGATTCCTTTTCAATTGTGTTAGGTTGTTAAAGGCATGTATTCATCGAATTCACTTTTAGCCATTATCCCGAAATGGGATAAATACCCCGATTGTTCGCCCCATAAGGGGGTTTTTTGTTAAAAATGCTAAGTGCATAAAGTTTTTGATTAAGCTAATAAGTTGATTTGAAAGACTTTAAGTAATTGTAGCATTCTGGCAGGCTATTCCTTATAGTAATACAGTAACAGGTAATAACAATTTTAATTTTTAATAACAAACAAAATGACAAACAAAATAAAAATCTTACAAACAATGATACCAGATTTAGCGATTCTTGGAGCTTCAATATTTGTTGTGCTGGTATTTTCAATAAACGCCTGGTTATAAAACTTTGTTTTAAAACCAAATAATAAAAAAAGAGACACTGAGTTAAACCAGCGTTTTGCTTTACTAAAGATGTATTTACATCATTTTATGACCATCTGAAATTAGGAGCAATAGTATCATAAGAAAACTACAAAGCCGTAGGCTAACAGTTCTCTTCTTCACCCCCTCCTGAACCGTGAGACATTAATTTGTCGTCCATCAATGCCTCCCGGTACCAAAAGGGTGGATTATCATTCTCATTTTCATGTTTGTCAATCCAAAAAAAGCCTGTACATTTGCGCCGCTAAAGGCTTCAGCTGGGATTTTACGATGGTGCTGAACTACTTAGCATACTATGAGAGAATTTACATCATATCGACCCCAACGCCGCTTAATAGCGGGGAGTTCTACGGGGATTTTGCAACCATAGCTGGTTGTAATTGCTCAATAAACATATACAGTACAAGAGTGCGACGCCACTGAAGCTTAATGCAAATTCAGCTCTCTGGCTCAAAAAATAACAACACAATTTTTTCAATAACAACAATCCTTATATGCCCTTTTAGGGGATAGGGATAAAATTTAAACAAACAAATGGCAGATTTACGTTATCAACGCAACTTTGGTATTGCCGCTCATATTGATGCCGGTAAAACTACTACCACCGAACGTATATTGTATTATACCGGGGTAAATCATAAAATAGGTGAGGTGCATGATGGTGCCGCAACCATGGACTGGATGGCGCAGGAACAGGAAAGAGGTATCACAATTACAAGTGCTGCTACTACCTGCTTTTGGAACTTTCCCATGATCAATGGTAAAAAAACACCCGATACCAAACAATACAAATTCAACATTATTGATACCCCGGGTCACGTGGATTTTACGGTAGAAGTAGAACGTTCTTTACGTGTACTGGATGGTTTATTGGCCTTGTTTTGTGCTGTAAGTGGTGTGGAACCACAGAGCGAAACTGTTTGGCGTCAGGCTAACCGTTATAAAGTTCCCCGTATTGGATTTGTAAATAAAATGGATCGTGCCGGTGCCGACTTCTTAAATGTTGTAAAGCAAATTAAAGAAATGTTGGGCGCAAAAGCAGTGCCTTTACAATTACCAATTGGTGCAGAAGATGGCTTTAAAGGTGTGGTTGATTTAATCACCATGAAAGGAATTGTATGGGATGAAGCTGGACAAGGAATGACCTTTGACGAAGTGCCGATTCCTGAAGATATGGTTGAAGAAGTGAACGAATGGAGGCAGCATTTAATTGAGGCAGTTGCTGATTATGATGATAATTTACTGGAGAAATTCTTTGATGATCCTAACACGATCACTGAAGATGAAATTCATGAAGCTATCCGCAAAGCAACCATCGATATTTCTATCATCCCGATGATGTGTGGTTCTTCATTTAAAAATAAAGGGGTGCAAACAGCATTGGATGCAATTGTACGTTACCTGCCCGGACCAATGGATATTGATGCTGTAAAAGGAATCAATCCCGATACCGGCGAAGAATTATTGCGTCACTCAGATCCAAAAGAACCATTTAGTGCATTGGCATTTAAAATTATGACCGATCCGTTTGTTGGTCGTTTGGCTTTCTTCCGGGCATATAGTGGCCGTTTGGATTCTGGTAGTTATGTGCTGAATACCCGTACTGGTAAAAAAGAGCGTATCAGCCGTATCATGCAGATGCATGCCAACAAACAAAATCCGGTTGATTTTATTGAGGCGGGAGATATTGGTGCAGCTGTAGGATTTAAAGACATTAAAACCGGTGATACCTTGTGTAACGAGGACAACCCGATTGTACTGGAAGCAATGACTTTCCCCGAACCCGTTATCTCTGTAGCAGTTGAGCCAAAAACGCAGGCTGACGTTGATAAAATGGGTATGGCAATTGCCAAACTGGTAGAGGAAGATCCTACACTTCGTGTAAAGACAGATGAAGAAACAGGCCAAACTATATTAAGTGGAATGGGCGAGTTGCACCTGGAGATTATTGTTGACAGGATGCGTAGAGAGTTTAAGGTAGAAATTAACCAGGGTGCTCCACAGGTTGCTTACAAAGAAGCATTCCATACAAGCATTGAACACAGGGAAACGTTGAAAAAACAGACTGGTGGTCGTGGTAAATTTGCCGATATCATTTTTGAAATCGGGCCTGCAGACGAAGAGTTTTTGAAAGAAGGTAAATCGAATTTCCAGTTTGTAAATGGCTTGTTTGGTGGATCAATTCCAAAAGAATTTGTTCCTGCCATCCAGAAAGGATTCGAATCTGCAATGACAACAGGTGTGTTGGCAGGTTATCCAATGGTAAGTATGAAGGTTCGTGTATTTGATGGTAGTTTTCACCAGGTAGATAGTGATGCCATGAGCTTTGAGCTTTGTGCAAAACAAGGATATCGGGAGGCAGGCCGCAAAGCAAAGCCGGTATTGCTGGAGCCAATTATGAAAGTAGAAGTTTTAACACCAGACCAGTATATGGGTGATGTTACGGGTGACCTTAACCGTCGTCGTGGTATGCTGGAAGGTATGGATAGCAAACATGGTGTACAGGTTATTAAAGCCAAAGTGCCCTTAAGCGAAATGTTTGGTTATGTAACGCAATTGCGTTCGTTATCAAGTGGTCGTGCTACTTCTACCATGGAGTTCAGTCATTACGCTC
>JBBQEA010000166.1:0-11911 GCA_038320245.1 Chitinophagales bacterium
CAAAAGTTGCCGAAGCAGAACCAGCTAAGAAAACAAGAAGAAGTGGTGGAAAGAAGAAAGCTGATGAAGCTGTCGTTGAATCTGAAGCAGTTGCTGAACCAAAAAAAGTGAAAGCTCCAAAAGCTGATGACCTCAAATTTATTGAAGGTATTGGTCCTAAGGCTGCTGAAGTACTTACGCAAGCTGGTATTGTAACTTTTGCTGATCTTGCTGCAGCAAGTGCAGAAAAAGTAAAAGAAATTTTAGAAGCATCAGAAGGTAACTTTAATGCTGCAGATACAACCACCTGGCCAGAGCAAGCTCAATTAGCAGCTGATGGTAAAATGGACGAACTGAAAGAATTACAAGATAGATTAAAAGGCGGAAGAGAAGCGTAATATGCAATAATTAAATTATTATAAAGCAAACTTTAAACGGTTTGCTTTTTTTTTGAAATTTATTTTCAGCATGTATTTATTAAAAGCTGGTTATTTTTACAAAAAAAATTTATACAAAGTATGAATACCAATAAAGGAGCAATATTACTTTTAAAGGACGGTACTTTATTGTACGGAAAATCTTTTGGCAAAATAGGAACGGCCACAGGAGAAATATGTTTTAATACTGGTATGACCGGCTACCAGGAAGTGTTTACAGACCCGAGTTATTATGGACAGGTGTTAATTATGAACAATGTGCATATAGGTAATTATGGAGTAAAGAATGAAGATATAGAGAGTGATGGCGTAAAAGTAAAGGCAGTTATTGGAAGAAATCTTGAAGAGCAATTTTCCCGGCTTACAGCTGATGGTAATTTGCAGGATTATTTTCTGGATCAACAGGTGGTTGCTATTGATGGTGTTGACACCCGGGCGCTGGTTGCACACATACGTACGCAGGGCGCTATGAATTGCATTATATCATCGGAAGAGACAGACATCAATAAGCTAAAAGAAATATTGGATGCAGTTCCATCAATGGACGGCCTTGAACTTGCTTCCACCGTTTCCACAACAGCCTCCTATTTGTTAGGCAATCCTGAGAGCACCATTCGGGTTGCTGTTTTAGACTTTGGTATAAAAAAGAATATTCTTACTTGTTTGGTAGAAAGAGGTGCTTATGTAAAAGTGCACAATGCTAAAACAAGTTTTGAGGAATTGGCTTCGTTTAATCCTACAGGTTATTTTATCAGCAATGGACCCGGAGATCCTGCGCCGATGGATTATGCGGTTAAAACCGTTCAACAAATACTGGCTGCCAATAAACCACTTTTTGGTATTTGCCTTGGTCACCAGTTGCTGGCTTTGGCTAATAATATTCCAACTTTTAAAATGCACCACGGCCATAGAGGATTAAATCATCCGGTAAAAAATTTGCAGACTGGCAAGAGTGAGATCACCACACAAAATCATGGCTTTGGTGTTAGTCCAGATGCAATTAAGGCTTCGGAAAATGTAGAGATAACGCATGTAAATTTGAATGATAATTCTATAGAAGGAATCCGCATTAAAAATAAACCTGCCTTTTCTGTGCAATATCACCCGGAAGCTACACCGGGTCCGCATGACAGTCGCTATTTGTTTGATGATTTTATTGCCATGATGCAGTAAGAGTACCTTTTACTTTTTGCAGCATCTACCGTCTAATTAGTTCTGCCGTCTAGTCGTTCAGGCTTTTTTTTTCTTTAATATCTGAACTTCTTAGCGATTTAGCGAAGATTTAATCGTTCATTGGTTCTTGACTAATAGTGATATTCGATAGCTTTCGGATATTGCGTACAAACGTAGAAAGCTAAACAAGTTTCGATAAACTATTAATATCTACCTTATCTATATAAATTTAATACATGAAATCAACAACCCTTATAATTGTTATGCTTCTGTTGCTGTGTGGAGCCATGTATTTTTTAGGTAAGAAAAACGGCACTACAGAAATAAAAGCTACCATTATAAACAACCAGTTAATGGTGCAGCAGATTGCTGAATTATCCGCACTAGATGTAAGCGGCACTACAACTGCCAAGCTTTCCAATGCGGGTGATAACAGTAGCTTTTGGGAAGGGCTTAAAAATTATCTTGCAGAAAATACATTGCAGGTTACGGTTCCCTATCATGCCAAATATGGTGTGGATATGAGCAAAGGAAGAGTTAGTATCAATCACAATGACACTGCGGTTGTATTGAACTTTCCGCCGGTAAAATTACTCAGCTTTCAGCTGATGCTGGATAAAATTGAAGTAATGAATCAAACAGGCTTGTTCAGTCGCACCACCATTGCAGATATGCGGACAGCGCAACAGCAGATGTATGTATCTGCCAATGAACAACTCAGCAACAATGTAGGTTATCAAACAAAAGCAAGGGAACACATCACGGCAATTTTTGAACAATATTACAAACCGCTTGGCTACAAGGTAATTTGCAATTTTACACAACCATAAAATTTTTGTATGCAGATAGCTATCATCAACGGCCCCAACCTTAACCTGCTTGGTAAAAGAGAAACTACTATTTACGGTAACCAATCATTCGATACTTTTTTTGAAATATTGAAGAAGGAATTTCCAGCAGTTACCTTTCATTATTTTCAAACCAATGTAGAGGGTGAACTGATAAATGAAATACAGAGAGTTGGTTTTACATTTGATGGGATTGTACTAAATCCCGGCGGATATACACACACTTCTGTTGCATTAGGCGATGCCATTGCAGCCATTACCACTCCTGTTGTGGAAGTACATATCTCCAATATTTTTGGCCGGGAAGATTTCAGGAAGTTATCTCATGTAAGCGGAAAAAGCGTCGGTGTAATTAGTGGCCTTGGGTTAAAGGGCTATGCATTGGCAGTGGAATATTTGATGGGGAAATAATAATTGCTATTCGTTATATTGGTTGATATACTTCTCAAGGTATAAATTAGTGAATGTTTAATTGCTTTTCTTGAAACCTTAGTAGATTTTTCAATTAAATGTAACCGACCTTATTACCTTATTCAAACAATTTGTATTGTTCAAGTTCCATTTAATAATAAGGGAATAAGGTCTGCTGAAAAAAATGATTTCGTATCTACTAAGGTTTATTTTAAAACCAGCTAAGAACCAGCTCACTGTTTTTCCCTTGCCTACTATAATTTCTATCCTTCCAATAAATAAATATTGATACTTGAATACGTAACTTTAGCGCATGCAATTATCCACATTGAAACTAATCTTTTTTCTTTTACTACTTTCCGCTCTTAGCCAGGCTCAAAATCTTGGAGGCAATCCGGCTTCATTAAAATGGAAACAAGTTGATGATGCCAATGCTAAAGTAATTTTTACAAACGGAAACGACAGCCAGGCCAGGCGTATTCATAGTATTGTGCGTATGTTGGATACTACTACGTTGTACAGTATCGGCAATAAAAGCCGAAAGTGGAATATTGTGCTGCTCAATCAAACGACTGTTCCAAATGCGTATGTCAGGCTGGCACCGGTTATCAGCGAATTTTATATGACGCCTGATCAGGATAATTTTTCAAACGGAAGTTTGCGTTGGGACGATAACCTGGTGATTCATGAAAACAGGCACATGCAGCAATTCAGTAATTTTAATGAAGGGTTAACCAAAGTGTTTTCATTTTTTCTTGGGCAGGAAGGACAGTTGCTTGCTAATGGAATTACTATCCCCAATTATTTTTTTGAAGGCGATGCTGTGTGGCAGGAAACATTGGTAAGTAGCCAGGGCAGGGGAAGATTACCTTATTTTTTTAATGGAATGAAATCGCTTTGGCAATCCAATAAAAACTATAACTGGATGAAGCTGCGAAGCGGATCGCTAAAAGATTTTGTGCCGGATCATTATGCCTTGGGCTATCCATTGGTTGCATATGGTTACGAAAAATACGGGGCCGATTTCTGGAGAAAGGTAACGCAGGATGCAGTGCATTTTAAAGGATTGTTCTATTCTTTTAACAGAGCTATTGAAAGGTATTCGGGTGTAAGCTATCACCAATTTCAGCAGGATGCTTTGCAACATTTTAAAACAAAATTATTGCCTGCTGATGATAAGGCAACTGAGGCTAATAATTATATTACAGCGGTTCAAAAGAATAATGTAACCGACTATCTGTATCCTGCTTTTGTAAATGATGATACGTTGATAGTAACAAAAAAGTCGTACAAAGAAATCAATTCATTTTATTTTATTATCAATGGAAAGGAAGAAAAAATCAGGGTAAAAGATTATGTGATTGATGATTATTTTTCTTACAACAAAGGCAAAATTGTGTATGCTGCTTTTCAATCGGATTCCCGTTGGACGAACCGTGATTACAGTGTTATACAACTACTCGATATTTATACGAGGCAACAAAAGCAACTAAGTTTTAAATCAAAATATTTTTCACCAGATATAAATACAGCTGCCGGTGAAATACTGGCAGTACAGATAAATGAAGATGGTAGTAATTACCTGCATCGGCTCAATGCCAGTACCGGCGAGCTTATTATGCAGGTACCCAATCCCAATAATTATTTCTTTACCCAAACAAAATACCTCAATAATAAGGAAGCAGTTTCAGCAGTTCGTCATCCGGATGGTAAAATGGCATTAATAAAAATTGATTTGAATAGTGGCCAAACAGAACTGCTTACGCCATTTACAAATAATGTGTTGGGATTTCCTTTGGTAAAAAATGATACCGTGTATTATTCCCGGATGAATAGTTCAGAAGATATGGTGACTGAAAAAAACAAGTGGCAGGCAGATAAAATATTTGCTGTTGACATTAAAACTAAAAGCCAATTTCAACTTACCAATAATATAACAGGTATTTATCAGCCTGCTGTAAATAGCAAAGGGCAATTGGTAGTAAGTGCTTTTACTGTTGATGGATCAAGATTGGCGCAAATAGAAAACAGCAATCTTTTATGGATACCAATGCAAACAGCTACATTTTATGGGTCCGGAATTATTGGTGTAGAACAGGCACTTCAACAAAAGGGAAACTCAGCCTTAAATCTTTTGCAAGATTCAATACTATTAATCGAACCCTACAAAAAAAGTTTCCACCTGTTTAATTTTCACAGTGCCAGGCCATTTGCAAACGATCCTGAATACGGGTACCAGTTTTACAGTGATAATATTTTAAGCAGCTTCACCAATAATATAACGTATACCTACAACCGGAACGAACAGAGCCATGCTGTTGGGTTTAATGCATTGTACGGTGGTATTTTCCCGTTTTTAAATATGGGGGTTGAAGGTATTTTTAACCGGAATATTGACACCGCCCTTGGCAAAGGCATACAATTTAATTCAGCAAAATTAAGTGCAGGATTATCTTTTCCATTTCAATTTATTAACGGACGCACTTTTAAATACCTTCGTTTTGGTGCAGGATACAACATCGAGCAAGTCCCTTACATCGGAATTGGTAAAGATATTTTTGTCAACAAGGCACATAAGTTCATCAATACTTTTTTTTCGTTCACCAACCAAAGCAGGCAGGCAAAACAACATATCAATCCCCGGTGGGCGCAAACTATTTCTATAAATTATAGAGATGCATTTACGTTTTATAAGAATCATAAGTTGTTGGCAACATCTTCTTTCTATTTTCCCGGACTAGCTGTAAACCATAGCCTCGTATTTAACATGGCTTATCAAAAGCGTGATCTTTCACCTGATTTGTTTAGCAATAATTTTCCTTATTCAAGAGGCTACGAGGCGCTTAATCAACGCAGAATGTACAAGCTCGGGGTTAACTACCATATTCCATTATTTTACCCTGATTGGGGTATTGGAAATGTATTTTTTATTCAACGTATACGAACCAATATTTTTTATGACTATGGCAGCGCTTTAACAAAATTTGCAAGTGGCAGGATAGCTGAAGTAAAGAGCCGGAGTACAGGAACAGAAATTTATTTTGATACCAAAATATGGAATTCGCTCCCTGTGAGCATTGGCCTGCGGTATGCCCGTTTGTTGGATAAAGATCTACTCAATCCAACTGCAGTAAACAGGTGGGAAATAATTATCCCGATTAACCTGATCCCGAATTAGCAATTAGATTATAATAAAAACAAGAAAGTCGCTTAAAATGGTGATCCAGACCATATTAAACGACTTTAATTCTTGAAAACGAACACTGAAAACTGAACCCTATAATTATTTTAGAACTGTATTGTTTGTAAAAATTCTTCTTCCTCGCTTTCTAGCTTCACTTTCCTTTTATACTTCCTTAGTTGATTTATATTTAGCTGAAATCGTGCCAAAAAATTAACTAGTTTAAAATGAGTTATTTACATATTTTTAAAAAATACTTTTGTCCGAATTGTAGATTTTAGAGTTGGAAAATGGAAAAATGCCAGAAAATAAAAAAAATACATTCTTTGGAGATAAACAACAACTTTCCAAAATTGTTCAAATGCAAGTTGCGGCAACGTCGCTATTAAAACATAATGGGAATAGGAGTTGTCCAAAACAAGAAAGTCGCTTAAGATGGTGATCCAGACCATATTAAACGACTTTAATTCTTGAAAACGAACACTGAAAACTGAACCCTATAATTATTTTAGAACTGTTGTGTTTGTAAGGAAATCCTTTCTTCGCTTGCTGTCACTACTTTTTTATTCCTTAGTTGTTTTCTATAGTACTCAAATTGTGCCAAGAGTTAATTTATTGAAAATGACTAGTTTATAAAATTTACTAAAGAAATATTTTCCACAATATGGATTGGTCTATGTAAAATGGAAATGAGATTGGGGTAATGGGTGGTCTATTCCTTTTTGGGTAGGGTGCTTTTTTAAAAATTGAACGACGAGGTGCTTTTAGCGAATAAAAGTAATTTAATCTCGGTCACATTAATAATGTGACAAAGGATAGACCTGAATATCGGGAAGATTTAAAAGTAGTGGTATGTAGCAGTAACAGTAAAAAGATTTATAACAAAGTATCCCAAAATAAGAAAGTCGTTTAAAAAGGAAAACCAATCCCAATTAAACGACTTTACAAACTGTACGAACCGCCAATCACCCTATCTAAACCTAAATCGGATAAATTATTCGAAAAAAGGGAGGATTAAAATACAAGGTCTTTCAAAGAAGTTTTATTAAACTTACCTGAATTGTGAAATACAAAATTAATCCGGCAATTGAAAAGGAAAAGTTAAACGAAAGGTATTAATGTCAATGTTTCGTTAATCAGGTGTGAAAACTTTCCAAAGAAGTTTCCATAAAATTGAGCCATTCTCCCAAAGGCAAAAAGAGCAGGTAATGGTTGGCTATTTTAAAATTTTACCCAGCCATAGTGCAGCGTATTGTTTAGTAAAATAGATGGCTGCAAAAATGTACCATTTAAAACCCGGGTAAAATTTATGCATAAATGCAGCATGATTTTTTATGGAGGTAGTCCTTATCTTAATCCATTTGTCTTTGCTCACACTTCCTTTATGAATGTGCATCACTTTAGCTTGTGGTAAAAAATGAATTTTATATCCTAGCTGTTTAAAGTCCCAGCACCATAAGGTGTCTTCACAATACATAAAGAAATCATCAGATAATTTTTTATTTGGTAGCTCCTGAATGATTGCCCTTGGGAACAGCATATAGGCGCCCCATACCCAATCGCAATCTGCAAAGCTTTGATGATCAAAATAATGGTGCAGCATGAGTGCCTCCCGCTTTGCCTTCGGTAATAATTTATATATTGGAAATACTTCCAGCAATTCCCATTGTATGGTTCTGAATCGTCGGCAATTGTATTGCAATTTACCATCGGGATACAATAGCTGGCAACTAACCATCCCAACTTCTTTATGCTGCTGAATATAATCGAGACAAATTTTTGGTGCATTATTGATGAGCGCTGTATCACTGTTCAGCAACAATAAATAGGCGCCTTTGGCTGCATTCACCCCTAAGTTGTTACCGCCTGTAAAGCCGGTATTTGTGGGGCTTTTAATTAAATTGATAAAAGGAAATTGCTCTTTAAAAAGATCCGGATTGCATTCAACAGAAGCATTGTCAACCAAAATAATTTCATATTCAACCTGCAGCAATTTTTCTTTGATAGATGCAATACAATTACAGGTGAGCTTATAGGTATTGTAATTAATGATGATGATGGATAATTGCATGGTATCAATATCAGGCTACTTTGTAAAAGTATTTTTTGTTTTGGAGAATCTTGAAAAAGTATTTCAATAATATGGCCATATTACCCATATAGTCCCTTACATTTTTCCAGCTGTATTTTGCTTTGCCGGCATGAATAATTTTATCTATCAGCAGGCAAATGGCAAATACCGGTACTTCAAAAATATAGGCGCCAATAATTACCAGGAACCAACCTGCACCAAACTGCTTGCGGATACGCAACATATTGGACACAATAATTTGCCGGCCTTTTTTGTTCCACAAATTTTTACCATTCTCTGTTTCTTCCGTGTTGTAATAATCGCTGCTAGTGCCACCGCCGATATGTGTAATTGCCGGGTCAGCAAACAATACCAGTTTACCATGTTTACGCAAACGGGCACACCATTCTATTTCTTCGGCGTACATAAAAAAGTCTTCATCAAATAATCCTGCTTTTGTAAGCACATCTTTTTTTATCAGCATGTAAGCACCCACCACCCAATCTACTTCAACATCCTGCTGTACGTCCTGCACACTCGGTACGGTACTTTTAAATTTGTACCCAAGGTATCTTATCAATCTGCCAAGATATGGCAGCGGAAGCAAGGTGTTTAATCCGCCCTTAATAAAATGAGCACCACTAATTTGGGCGGTGCCATCTGTATTAAGCAGTTGAACGCCACAGCCAATTGCATCAGGGTATTTTTTAAGGAGCTCGATACTTTTATTGATAGCGCCATTTAATATAATAGTATCAGCATTTAGTATCAGCATAAAATCACCTTTGGCAATCTGCATGCCTGCATTGTTAGCTCTTGCAAAGCCGGCATTATAACCCATTTCCACCCATTCTACCGCTGTATATTTCGCTAGTATTTTTTCTTTGGCACCATCTCTTGAGTCGTTATCCACCACAATAATTTCGTAGCTGCCTGCTGTGGTTTGTTGCACAATGCTTTCAATGCAATCCATTACCAGTGCACAGCTTTTATAATTTATTATGATGATGGATACATCCATGATATTAATTGTAGGCTACTACATTTACAAACGGTGATAGCAGGATGCCGTTCTTTTTTCCCAGCATTGAAATAGTAGAATTTAATATTTTCGCCAGCACATTCATGCCTGCAGAAGCATAATGTGTATCCCAATACCCGGCGGAAAATTCCATTTTAAAACCGGCAGCCGTTATGATTGTTGCATATTCTTTTTTAGTAAGCAAATGTTCACTCCAAACGCCAATGATGCAATCGCAGGTATTGCTGCGGAGAGTTGTATCTGCTTTAATGGCTTTTCCATTTGTGAAATCTTTTACTGCTTCAATAAAATCCTGTTGACCTTTTCCTCTCGTCAACTTTGTTAACTCTTTCAACTTTTCAACTGATAAAAATGGCTGAAGTTTTCTTATCTCCTCTACCCGTTGCTGCCGGTAATATTTTTTTTCTACTTTTTTATGTATGTAGATATGGTACAATCGCATTGCCGGATTATGAAAATTAGCCGTTGTTGTTGAATAGACAATGGCCCTGGGATTATGTTTATAAAGCACTGAATAAAATTCCGGTAAACTATAAATATGTTCTATTACATTTCTCGAAACAACTATGTCGTACTGGAAATTATTAGCGTTTGCAAAATCAGTTACTGCATTAATATCCCCCATTACATAATTGGTAATGTTTATGCCTGCCACTTTGCAAACGGCTGCTGCCGTTGGTTGCCAATCGGGCAGGTGGTCGTTATAATCAAATTGTTTGCAGCCCAGCATGCCACCCAGCATAAACAAGGTGCCCAGCCCTGCTCCATAATCAATGGCATTTATTTCATTAACAGGTTTATTACAACGTTGAATTGATTCATATAAAATATGAGCACTATTTTGGATAGAAAAAAACAAACGTTTACCTAAATGGTGATGAATAAAATAATCGTTATAGGTGTCTGCAATTCCCAATGAATTTGTGTCAAAACTATTTAATGCAACAAATAATTCATTGGCTTTTGAATTAATCAATTCACCAAGTGTATCAGTTGCATTTAAAAAAAGACGCTGGTTACTGCTGCTGGCCATTCTTAATTTTTCTCCTCATTTTTCTTATAGGTATAATAGCCAAACCATATCAGGATGGCAAATAACAGCCAGTTGGATACCATCGTAATGCTGTAACTGGTATTAAATACTTTGGGTTCAAATTTAAAATCAATCGTATGCTTGCCGGCCGGAATTACCAATGCTCTTAAAACATAATCGGCTTTGGCTATTGGTACCAACTTGCCATCTAAATAAGCGTTCCAGTCTTTGTAAAATATTTCGCTAAACACTGCCAGGTTAGCGGCATTGCTGTTGCTTTCATATTTAATGGCCATGTTATCAAAAGCTGTTTGCTTAATAGTTGCACTGCTATCTGCAGGTGCAAAACCTGTAATGATATTTTTAAAACTATTGTCTACAACAGCTGTATCTGCCGGGTTGAAATCATTTAGTGCTTTCATTTCGGCTACTGGCCCATCTACAAAATGAACACCCTTTACAAACCAACAATTCCCCAAAGCGCCCGGGTTTTGAATAGCATTTGCACTTTTGCCATCTGCACTTTTTTGAATTAGATATTTAGCATTGAGCATGTTCAATACCGCCGGGTTCAATTGTCCGCTTAACTGGTAAGTGGCTAAATCATCATAAATACCAATTTTTGCAGGATGATAACCACCAATTGATTTATGAAAATAGGATGGTTTTGAATCCTGGAATGGATCGCCACCGGACATGTCCAATACCCTGTAATTGGGGTCTTTATCCTGTAGAATTTGTTTGTCAGCTTCCGAAGGCGTAAACTGATTTGCCTGATACTTATCAGCTGATTCAAAACTTTTTTCATTTACATAATGCATTCCAAAAGGGATTAAATCAAAAGCTACTAAAATGGGCAAAGCAATCATTACAATCGTACTATTTATTTTTTTGTATAAAAACAAAGCAATGATTGCCAATGTAAGCAGCGAGAAAAACAAAGCCCTTACAATATCGTTCCTGAAAAAACTTTCTCTGTCTTTTCTTAAGGAGCTAAGTAACCCTTTTGCAATCTGCGTATCGCCTTTACTTTGGTACAACAATTCTTCATATACCCTGTTGTCTGATTGGGCTTCATATTTTTGATTGATCTCCTGCAACTGGTTATTTAACGTACTATCTTGTTTTGAAAAAGCGGTATTTATTGCACTGGTGCGTTGTTTGTTTTCGTTGCTATAATCCGATGTAAAATAAAAAGCGCCAATTATTACAAACAAAGCTGCCGCAGCAATTGCACCCCATTTAAATCTTTTTAGGTTTTCATTCGTATCTCCGGTAATTACTTTTTCTACCGTTAACACTGCTATCATCGGAAACAATATTTCTGGTATCACCAGGGCCATTTCCGGTGTGCGGAACTTATTGTAAAATGGGAGGTATTCGAACAGAAAATTATTGATGCCAGGCATATTTTTACCAGTCGCCAAAATAATTCCAACTATACTTGCAGACAACATCCACCATTTGTATTTGCCATCCAGCATAAACATCCCCAATAAAAAAAGCAAACAAATAACCGAACCAACGTAGGCAGGTCCGCTGGTAAAAGGCTTGCCTCCCCAATACACCCGGCCAGATAAATTGGCTGCCATTTCATCTGCCTGGTTTTCGGGCATATTTAATTTTTCTACCAGGTAGGTTGCTACATGGGAGTTTTCATCCAGCTTAGGAAAAATATTATACTCACCATCTCTTTGAGAAAAATAACTGCCATATCCGGCTATGCCGGGAAACAT
>JBBQEA010000167.1:0-11696 GCA_038320245.1 Chitinophagales bacterium
ACCACTGCAATAAAAGCATTGGTAACTGTTAAACGCCGAGCTGAGTTTTGCGCCTGGTAGTACGAACGAGCATCTACCCAAATCTATCCGAAGCTGTTATCTAACCTGTTACCACCCTGCACTTATACTATCGCTCTTTAATTTTGGCTGCTTAACTTGTAATTGTTGAATCACTAAATAGCATCCGGATAACCCCTCTTGGAAAATAAGCTTTCCCTCACGGAAAACCTTTCTTATTCTGGCGTGAAAATGCAGAACGTATTGATCACTGCTTTTTTGTAGTGTCTTTCTTCTTTTTAAACAAATCGTTTATCAATCCTTTTACAGATTCTACAGGCTTTACAACAGGTGTAGCGTTGCCGGTACTATCCGTTTTATTACCGGCTATTTGTTTTATCAATGCGTCTTTCGCAGCTTCAATGGCTTGTTTTTTTACCGCGGCAATTGTATCCTTTACGGCACTCGTTACAGCCTGTTTGGTACTATCGAATTTGGCTTTTGCAAAATCCAGCGCCTGCGTTTTCAATTGCTCTGCAAGATTTTCAGCACCTTGTTTTAAATCCGTTTTTATGGTTGGCTTGGTAATAAATCCACCCAGTTTAATATTCAAATTTATAATATCACTCACTTTTAATGGAACGCCTTTACTGTTTACCTGACTCACCAGATTATTCACCAACTGATTCCCTTTTTCACCCATCAGCGCACGGGGCAATTTCATGTTAATCACATAATCTATCGACTGGTCAAATCCCTGCAAGCCTCCAATCTCCATGTCTATATTGTTTATTTTTAGTGGAAAGGGTTTTACCAAAACCTGCCCGTTACTAAATTCAATGTAGTTCTTTACATCCTTCAGGGAAAGCTGTTCCAGTGCCCGGACATTTAAGGTATTGGCAATTTTTTCAAGTGGCGCAAACTTGCTTAAAAAACCTTCAATCAGCAAGAGATTCCCGTTACCGTTCAGTGAGGTTAGGTCAGGCATCATATTGTCTCCCAGCTTGCCATTCATGGTGAGTTGAGAAGTTAATTTTCCAGCTATATACTTGCCAATTGGCATCAGCGCCTGCACTGTATTAAAAGCGTTGAAGGTTTTTTGTACATCAACCTTATCCACGTTATACATCAAGGAAATAGCAGGTTTTGCTTTGCTCGTTTTTGTTGAATACGTTCCGTTTATCATGATGCTGCCATCGAGTGCATTACCTTTTACATCGGCCATGGTTACGGTTTCATCGTTTACTTTAAGGCTGCCGGTTAAGTTGGTAATATCCAGCTTATCGTAATGCACTTTATCAACCTTTGTATTAACCAGCACATTTAAATTGGCAGGTACCGCAAATGGTGCAGCGGCAGGTCCCTTTGCAGCAACAGTATCCGTGGAAGTTCCCATCCAGTCATTTAGATTTATATTATCCGCACTCACATTCAATACTGCATTCAATGGTTTACTCTGCAGCATATAATTAAGCAGGTTGTTAATTTGCCCGCTGCCATTAAAATTTGATCCAAGGTATTGCCCGCTGATGTTGCTGATATCAACTTTAGATGGTGTAAAACTTGTTTGCAGGTTACTTATTTTAACGCCTGTTGGATAGTCTTTTGCGATGTACAAAAAGTTGTTCAGGTTAAGCGTTCCGCCGGCAGTGAACTGATCCATTTTTTGCTCTTCAATAGCTTTTACTTTTCCTTTAACAAAGAGATCGGCATTTAGCAAACCTGTTATTTTTGTACCGGCCTCCAGCTTTACCAGTTGTGCCACTTTATCAAGATTAAGCTTGCCCTTTGCAGCAGCATCTACAAATAAATTACTGATAGGATTTTTTACCAGCAACCGAATATCAAAAGGCTCCTTATCCAGCTCAATATGAGCTCTCTCTACATTTATAACAGTGTTATCCGTAATGCCATCAGGGTTATCTACCTGCGCTTTTATACTAATGTTTTGCAATGGTTTTGGCAAGTCGGGATATTGAAAAAAGCCGTCTTTTACTTCAAGGTCTACATGGTAGGCAGGCATGGTTTTTTCATTGTAAATACCTTTTACAAAGCCGTTGAAAATAGCGCTGCCATTGGTTTTTATTTTATCAAAATCATGCTGGTAAATGGAAGGCACCAGGCTCAGTAAGTTTTTAAAAGCTGTTGAGGGCGCTTTAAAACTGATATCCATATCATACCCTTTTTCAAGCAGGTTTTTAACTGAACCCTGGCTTGCCAGCTGCAGGTCGTTCACCGTTATTTTATCGGTGTTAAACCGGTAAATATTGGTTTTGTTATCCACTTGTATATCCGCAGCAGCTGCTGCCTTTGCATTTGATAAATAGGAAATACCGCCATAGCTCACGTTTACGCTTTCCGCAGTGGTATTGGTTTTTAAAGTAAATAAGTCGGCAGTAAAATCACCGCTTCCGGTATGGTTAAGATTAAATATTTCTGTACCAATCGCTGAAGTTTCGTCTTTGTAGCTGATGTAAGCATTGTTGATTTCATACCGTTGCAACTCCATCTTAAATGGCTTGTTGGCACCCGCTGTTGCGGTAACTGTATCGGGCTTTACAATATCCCAGTTAACGAGGCTGTCCTTTGTAACGATGGCATGTATCCGGGGCGATTCAACCAGTACTGAATAGATGGTCATGTTGCTGCCTTTTATCACACTCATGAAGTTTACCGCAGCATCAATTTGTTTGGC
The DNA here is from genome assembly GCA_038320245.1 of Chitinophagales bacterium. Taxonomy (GTDB): domain Bacteria; phylum Bacteroidota; class Bacteroidia; order Chitinophagales; family Chitinophagaceae; genus Ferruginibacter. The sequence goes on from JBBQEA010000167.1 coordinate 2,693, forward strand.
AGACAGCAAGGTATCAGCAGCAAATACGCCGGTACCGGTCATGTATAAATCATCCAACCCAACTGCCACTTTAGGAAAATGCCGAAAAAACGAAATATTCACATCCTTAAAATCAACCCTTGCATTTAGTTTTGCATTGATTTCTTTTTTTACTTTATCAACGATCTGGCTTTTAAAAAGATACGGTACGGCAAAGGCAACTCCAACTAAAACGAGTAAACTTATCAGTACAATTTTCAGTATTTTTTTTATCATTGGTATTCATTTATCTTTTTATTGGCGTTATTGTTTCAGGCAATAAGCATTCCATTCCATGCGTATTGCGGCGCAAAAATAGGGTAATGTAAAATGCGATTTCATAAATACATGTTATTATTGGCGTGTGCATTTTTTTAAACTGTCATCAAAAAAGGACAATACAATTTATCGGTGGTATCCATCTTTTTGAAAATGATTACCTCTTTTTTTGCGGTGTCCTCAATGTGGGGAATATTTTAACGGTATGGTAATTGCCACTTCACCATTACAATAAAATAAATAAATATGAATAATCAAAAACAATTTGGTGTATGGATGGATACACAGGCAGCAGTGATTGTAGGAAAAGAACAACCGGAGTCTGAATCGATTTCCATATTAGCTACAGTAGTTGGGGAAAAAGCTACCTCCAAACCCAGCGAAAAGACTGCACATAACCAGGAAAAATCCCTGCAGGCAAAGTACTTTAAGGAAATTGCTACACATCTTCAAAATGCTACGTACATACTTGTAACAGGAACCGGACAGGTACAGGAGCAGTTTATACATTACCTGGCAGATACAGCCCAGTTTAAAAATACCCGTACGGATGAATCGACAGTTAATAAAATGAGCAACGACAGGCTGGTAGAATTTATGACAGACAAGCTGAATTAGCACAAGTGACGCAGAAAAGTGTATAGTGAAAGCAATAAATTAGTGACAGACTAAAAGCATTTTTGGTTTGAAACCTTAGCAGAATTGACGATTAAAAATAGTGGGGCTTGTTTCCTTATTTTGGCTGCTTTTATTGTGCCTGTTTTATTTAATAATAAGAATGTAGGCTTATTCAATTACTAATCCATTGAGTTGAAAATCGTTTATGGTGTATGGTCAATATCTCAGCATTGACCATACACCATTTACCATTTCTTATTCACCAACTGATAGCTATCAGGGCCCTATTCACCACTGACCATTGACGATTGACCATTCACCATCATTTATAAATAAAATTATGTGATTTTTTTTACTCACACGCTGCATTAAATCCGCAGTTAGTATCTACAAGAGCCATCCTTTTTTAAGGTAAACCATGCTGGCAACAAGTTAGCTGCAGCATTTTATAAGGAAATATTGCTGCAATAAATAAAAATCATTCGTTATAATTCTCTATCCACGCAAAGTTCTTTTTATAAACAGCAGCCTTATTTTGTTTTATAAAAAAGAGAAATGCTTTTGCTACCTCCGACATTTTTTTTTGCTTTAACCAAATCAGCCTCCAGTTTTCTACCAATGGCAAACCTTTTACAGGAATAATTTTTATTTCTTTTAGTTTCAATTCATTTTTAATACTTAAAATAGATTGTATCGAAAACCCAAGACCGGCCATCACCGCCTGTTTTACCGCTTCACTGGAAGTTAATTCCAGTTTTACATTTGGAACAATGTTGGCCTTTTGAAAATACCGCTGCATGGTAACCCTGGTGCCCGAACCTTCTTCCCTGTAAATAAGCGGCAGGTTGTCAAATACAGCTTTGCTTGATTGTTTTAGAATTTCAATTTCTGAATTAGCTGCACTTGTTAAATATAATTTATTGGGCAGCAATATTTCCTGTTCTATGTCCAATGTTTCCGGTAATACGGAAACTAAAGAGAAATCAACTTCGTTGTGCTCAAGGCTTTTTATAACTTTTGTTTTGTTGGTTACGTCCATCAATAAATCTATACTGGGATTAGCTTGTAAAAAACCTTTCAAATAATAGGGCATTACATATTTTCCTGTAGATGCAACAGAGATTTTAAGCCTGCCGGAGAGCATACCTCTAAAGTTTTGAGTTTGGTAATTGATGGATGCCACTTCCTTTAAAATTCTGTTGGCAATCTGGTACAATTCCTGACCAAAATCTGTGATATATAGTTTTCGACCTACCACTTCTGTTAGTGCAATATCAAACTGAGCCTGTAAATTTTTAAGTTGGATAGAAACGGCAGGCTGTGTCATATGCAGTTCTTCAGATGCCTTGGTAACGCTTTCATTTTCTACCACTATCATAAAAACCTTTAACTGATGTAAAGTAAAGTTCATAAAATTATTTTATGGTTTATATAATAAAGATAAATGAAAGTATATAAACAAACCAATGCAATTTTGCAGCATAAAAATTAATCAACTATGACAAATATTACAATTGCAAAAGGTGATGGTATTGGTCCTGAAATTATGGATGCTACCATAAAAATTATTATGGCAGCCGGTGCAGACATTGCCATCGATGAAATTGAAGTGGGCGAAAAAGTGTACCTGGCAGGTAATCTTGCAGGTATTGCCAAAGAATCCTGGGATATTATCCGCAGGAATAAGATTTTTTTGAAAGCCCCCATCACAACACCGCAGGGTGGAGGCTACAAAAGCCTGAATGTAACTACCCGAAAGTTTTTAGGCTTGTACTCCAATGTACGTCCGTGTATGAGTCTTCATCCGTTTGTGAAAACCAAACATCCACAAATGGATATTGTAATTATCAGAGAAAATGAAGAAGACCTTTATGCAGGAATTGAACACCAGCAAACAGATGAAGTGGTGCAGTGTTTAAAGCTGATCAGCCGCCCCGGTTGCGAAAAAATAGTACGATATGCTTTTGAATATGCCAAACAGTATGGCCGTAAAAAAGTAACCTGCTTTACCAAAGACAATATCATGAAACAAACAGACGGATTGTTTCACCAGGTATTTGATGAGATAGCTTTAGAGTATCCGGGTATTGAAAATGAGCATTGGATCATTGACATTGGTGCAGCAAAAATGGCTGACACGCCCGAGATTTTTGATGTGATTGTAATGCCGAATTTATACGGCGATGTGTTATCGGATGTAGCTGCACAAATAACCGGATCGGTTGGTTTGGCAGGCTCTGCAAATATTGGTGAACAATGCGCCATGTTTGAAGCCATACACGGTTCTGCACCAAGAAGGGCAAATCAGGACGTAGCAAATCCTTCCGGCTTATTGCAGGGTGCGGTGATGATGTTGAACCATATTGGACAAGGAGCTATTGCAGAAAAAGTACAGAACGCCTGGCTTAAAACCATCGAGGATGGCATACATACTTATGACATTTATAAGGAAGGCATTAGTAAACAAAAAGTAGGCACCAATGAATTTGCCGAAGCGGTGATTAATAACCTTGGCCAACAGCCTGCTATATTAAAACCAGTTCAGTTTGATAAAAACGCTGCTTTGATTCTTCCCAAATATCAAAGAAAAGAGCCAAAAAATAAAGAGCTGGCTGGCGTAGATGTTTTTGTAGATTGGAATGGAAGTAACCCAGATGAACTGGCTGATATTATCGGGCAATTAAACAGTACAGATGCTGAGCTTACCATGATTACCAACCGGGGAATAAAAGTATGGCCGGAGGGTTTTGAAGAAACTTTCTGTACCGACCATTGGCGCTGTCGTTTTAAACCGGTTAATGGAAATAATTTCAATAAAAACCATATTGTGGCATTATTGGGCAAAGCAATAGAAAAAAATATTGATACAATTAAAACAGAAAACCTTTATTCATTTGATGGCAAGCCGGCCTTCTCATTGGGGCAGGGGCAATAAAAACTAAAAACAAATAGTATGAACATACAACTTATGCAAGGTCAGTTCAACACACAGGATGCTGTTGACATCATCACGCAATTAATTAACGTGAAAATAAAATTTCATGAAAATAAAATAGAAGCAAACGATGGAGAAGAAGCTACAAAAATGAGAGAAAAGAGAATCAAAGATTTACAACAAGACCTCCATAAAGCAAGGAAATATATTCTTGCAAATGGGAAATCTATTTCAATAGAGTCTGTCGTACATTTTTCGTAAATGCTGCAACACCGGTTTAAAAAAATAAAAAATGCAAATATCGTTTAAGGTTTTATTAAGTATGCTGTTATTGTTTTCAGGGCTTTTTCTATCTTTTTACATGCGGGATATTATCAGCAGCAATCTAATCAGCGCCCTTACTTTAATTACAGCACTTAATCTTTTTCGCCTTATTTCCAATAAACCCAAATAGTAAAATAAATAGTATGAAATTAAAAGAACCCATCAAATTAATTGAAGGAAAATTTAGTCCTGAAGATGCAAAAGAAGTATTATTGGAACTAATAAACCATAAGATAAATTTTCATTCACTAAAAAATTTTAGTTCAGAAGAACGCTTTGGCAAATCCATAGAAGGATCAAAGAAAAGAATTGAATACTTAAAAAAAGCCAAAGAAAAGGTTGTTGAAATAATTGATAAAGCAAAACATGACAACTGCAACTTACGGTTAGAATCATGTATTAATATTTCGTTCGAGAAATGATAAATTAAATTTCATGAATTACCCTATTTCCAATTCCAGAAAGATACCTTCATCTCTCCGCAATAATAATTTTAATTGAAGTACCTCGTAGAAGTAAATGTAGGATCTGAGCAAGGGGAATAACAATAGGGCAACTACTCCCCTGCTCATTTTCTGATTGCTTTACTGCTGGTAAACGCTATTATTTTTACAATATCAAAACTGAGCCTATGTTGGTTTTTAAAATTATCACTCCAATAAATTAAAATAATGCCGCACCATTCTGCAGGGCTTACTACCTGTGTCTATTAAAAACCGCTTCTTTCATTTTTATGTAGTTAGCAGCAGGGTAAACATTCAGCGATGATGATAGTTTTTTTTTGCCGAGATAGTTTAGCGTTAAAAAAATTGTAAACTCATTTTGGTTGTGGAACCCTAACCATTTGGACAAAACGTACACATTTTTGTTGATAACCCTGGTGAGGGTCGTTGATGGGAAATGAAGTAATCTTCACTTTAATCAATAGTTATGGATGTTATCGATAACACCAACCTCGGCCTGTATATCGATTGATATAACGTACAGCTAGCCCTGCAGCAATCCAAATACCCAAAGCCAGCCCCGGTTTCTATCTAAATCGTTGAGATAAGGTTGGTAAAAGATTTTCCAGGTAGTCCAACGTCATAGTAAAACCTCCCTGAAAGCCCATTTCAATCATCTTTTCCATGCGCTCCAGAGATTCATTTGTAATAACAATACTAAGTTTTGTTTTTCCATTTTGTTCGCTGAAATTCAAATCCCAATTGGAACCTGGTAATTCAGGATTTTCATCTTTGTCAGCAAATGCATTCAACATTTTGAAATTAGTTGTTGGGCTAATCGAAATAAATTTTTGTATGGACCAATGCTCCTGCCCTTCAGGACTAACCATTGCATAAAATCTTCGTCCGCCAACTTTAAAATCCATAAATTTTGTTTTTGATATCCAGGGCTTTGGTGCCCACCATTGGTCAAGAATTTCCTGTTTAGTAAAGGCATCCCACACCAATGAAAGCCCGGCGGCAAATTCTCTGTTTACAAATACAGTTTTGGTTGTTTTGTCAACGGTAAAATCAAAAAGCAAATTGTTTTTCATTTTTTCTGTTTTTTTATGGTTGATAATACTTTGTCAAGTTGAATAAATCGGGTTTCCCAAATATCCCTGAATTGTTTTAACCAGTTATCGATCTCTTTCATTTTTTCAACCTCAAGTGAGTAGTAAATTTCCCTGCCCTGTTGTTCCTGTTTTATTAATTCGCATTCTGTAAGTATGCGAAGATGTTTAGAAACTGATTGCCGGGTAGTATTAAAGTTGTAAGCAATGGCATTCGGCGTCATTGCCTGCAATGCAATTAAGGTAATAATTGCCCGCCTTGTCGGGTCGGCTATTGCCTGAAAAATATCCCGTCTCATATTGTTCAAATTTTTTTATGCGAAACCGTTCGGTTGCAAATATATGCGCAACTATTTGGTTTCGCAATTTTTTTTTCAGATTAAAAGAAAATTATTTGAATTGTCAGTTTGGAGCTTAGTTCTAAAAATTTAATCCCCCAATATAATTTAACCCGATAATTAAATCAACCAAATTTCCCTTGGTTGGTGGTGAACATTACAACAAAAAAAAAACCCTCTTGGCAGTTGGCCATATGCTGTTTAATTTACCAGGCGATAACCCATTTTTAATAAATGATTGTAGATTTTTTCGCTGTGGCATTTTAAATTTTACCCTACTACCAATAGAAAAAAACATTTTCTGTTTCTGGTTCCTGAATCGCCATTACCCGATTTGGGCACTTTTTTCCCCACTGTTATTTTTTGGACAAATATTATTATTACACCAGTAAAGAAGTAGGATTATATCAGCAAATTAATAGCTGCTCTCATAGGCTTATACAGGTACCTACAAATTTTTCTACAATCAATTAACCCATCATCGTTTCCATGGCATAGTAATAGATTTAGAATAGTTATTATTTATATGGTAAAGCCATCTTTATGAAAAAAATTTACATCATTAGCGTCCTTTCTTTTTTGTTTTTCAAGAGCCAATCACAGGATTTCCTGGGTATAAGCACAGGCAATTTTTCTGGTGTTACCGGCGTAATGCTACAGCCAGCGAGTATAGTAGACAGCAGGTATAAATTTGATATCAACCTTTATTCTACAAGCTTTAATTATTGCAATAATTATTTTTTGGTTAACAGAGATGCGCTGTTAAAATTCAATAAAAATAATTTTAACAACTACCAGACTTTTAAAGAAAGGTATTTGTCCGAGGCCAGTTTAAAGACAGGCGAACGGGTGTTTTTAAATATTGGCAACAGAACCCAAATGCCCCTTAGTTTTATGGTTACAACGGGGAAAAAATCAGCTATCGCCCTCAATATTCAGTCAAGATCGATGATACAGGGAAGAGGCATTACACAGGAACTTGCAAAAATGGCCTACAACGGTTTTTATTCCCCGGCGCTTAATAATAATGTGATTGATGCATCCGGCTTTAATCTTAAAGCGTTAAACTGGGCCTCTGTTGGCTTTACATACGGACGGGTTTTGTATGCTTCCAACAAGCATTTTTTAAAGGCAGCTATTACCGGTAAATACATGGCCGGCGTTGCATCCATCAACATGGGCAGCAATGATGTTCGCTTTAGTGTAAACAATGACAGTTCCATTAATTTCAATAGCAATCGTTTTGATTATAGCCATAATAAAAATGCTGATTTCGATATGACTTTTAATAAAAACTTTTCGCCCGATGCCAATGCGGTAGGTTTTGATGCAGGTGTGGTGTACGAGTACAGAGGTAATTTTGATAAATTTAAGTATATACGAAACGACGATGAAAAATCGTACCTGGCAGACAGAAGGGATGTAAATAAGTACATTTTTAAACTGGGTGTTTCGTTGGTAGATGTGGGTATGTTCCGGTTTAAAAAACCCGATAATGTAAATTCTTTTAGTGCCAATATTACCAACTGGAACCTGGCATCCGCCAATTATAATACCATTCGTGAATTTGATACGGCGCTCGCCAACAGGGTAATTGCCCTGCCTGGTTCAAGGTTTTACAATACTTATTTACCGGCAGCACTGAGTGTGCAGTTTGACCTTCGTTTTGTAAAAGGATTTTATCTTAATGCAATGGCCTATCGCCCGGTAAATATTGGTAATGATGCAGGTGAACGTTTTAATAATTATGGTTTTTATACCATTACACCCCGTTGGGAAAGCAGGCATATTGGCGTGTATATCCCTTATACCATTGTGGATAAAAACGCTTTGTCCAACTATCGGGAAAACTTATTGGGAGCAACGGTGCGGTTGGGGCCATTATTTATCGGCAGCAGTAACCTCGGTACAATGCTTTTCAAACAAAATTTAAGTGCAGCGGATGTTCATGTAGGTTTAAAAATTGGCATCACCTATGGCAAGCCTAATAAAAGTTCAACCTACGTGGAAAGAATTTTTTCAAAGAAAACTGATACGCCGCTGCCGGCTATAACACAAGACATTAATCTTATGAGTGATACCATGTTGATAAAAAAGATTGATACGGTGTTAATACATAGAAATGATACAACTAGATTGTTGATTGATTACAATAAAGGAAAAGTGTATGACAATCCAAATTCGAAAGGTAATATCATCATTGTAAACAATTATTATTATGGTAATGCTCCTGCAACATCGGTTATTCCATCGGATACCAGCAGCAGCAGTCAGGCAAATCTTGTGCAGTATTATGAACAGCTTATTCAGCAAAAGGATAGTATGCTATTACAAATAAACAAGGCTGCTGTTGATCGGAATAAAAAGCTAATAGCTGACAGTATCAATTACAAAAAACAACAATTGGACAGTCTGATTTATGAAATGCAAATCCTGCGCATTCAGATGGATAGTATCAATGTTAAAGATAGTATGAGTACAGGCATGCTGCCCATAAATAAAGAATCATTCAACAATCGTAGTAGTAATACTGCGGGGCTGCAGCCAACAGCAGATACCATTAAATCCCGAACTTTTGTGAATTCAACCGGGGATAGTTTGACATTGGCAATGGGAATGGACTCGTTGGTGAAAAGCAAAGCAATCATCAAAAAAAAAAGTTTCGACAGCAGTAAAGTAAGGGTAGCTATAAAAGATACGGGAGCTGCTAAAGCCAGTACTGTAACTATTTTAAAGGATCAGCAGAAAGATGTAAAACTACCGATTGTTGCAACTGTCTCAGCAGACAGTATGGCTTTAAAAATGCGAATGGATTCCATGGCAAGAAACAATGCCGTCAACAAAAAGAAACGTTTTGACAGTAGTAAAGCAAGGGTAATTCTGAATGATACGAGTGCGGCCAAAGCGAGCACTGTACCCGTTTTGAATGATCAGCAA
>JBBQEA010000168.1:0-11670 GCA_038320245.1 Chitinophagales bacterium
TATAGTTGTACCAGCAAAATCCAATTTCTTAACTTGTGTCATGGGTCTCTGTTTTTTAAAGTGATTGAATGTTTTTTACTCAACCTTCAATTTACACTTTTACAGGACCCTTTCTTTTATCTCATACATGAGACCTTGTACATTTTTTCTTTGCTGAACGCCTTATACCTGCTACTCTATTTACCATCAAAAACATCTTTGTTTAGCTGCCAAAACACTTAGCAAAAAGTTTACCCGACGTATTCTGACATCCAGCTATTTTTCAATATTTACCAATGCCGAATCGGCCAAACCGTACCCGCCTTTTACAATTATCTTATCATCGATACTAATCCCGGATTCAACTTCTTTTAAAGAATCGTTTTGCGAACCAACAGTAATGGGTACCCGAACGGCCATCGAATCACTGGTCAATTTCATCACCCAAAATTCATCCTGCGTTTCATTGGTTTGAATGGCGGTTAATGGCAGGCAAAGCACATTTGTTTTTTGCTTCATTGGTATCCGTACCAGCAGGTTCATATTCTCCGGTAATTTTTCGCTGGCAGGCAGCTGAATAAAATACTGTTGTGTTTGCGAAGCGGGATCTATTACAGGAACGCTCAGCGTGATGGCCGTATTAATTTTTTTGCCATCGGGCAATACTACCTGGCAACTGCGGCCATTGTAAACATACGCATGATATTCGTAAGGCACGTTTACAGAAAGTACCAACGAAGAAGGAATTGTAATGGTAGCCAGTACATCTCCTTCATTTACAAAATCGCCGGTGATATAATTCACCGCCGTAATAAAGCCGGAGGCACTGGTGATAATTTTAATTGGTTGCTGAAATTGTTTTAAGGAAGGTTCCCGCTGATCAATATTTTTGAGTGCATCCTGTTCCTTTGTTTTGATGTTACAAAAAACAGAACCCGAAGAAATACGATCACCAACCTTCCAGGGAATATTAATAATGTACCCGGCAATATTAGCCCTTACTACCACCTTTTTTTGAAAAACGGTGTTGCCATTTAATTCCAGGAAATCTGTAAGGGATTGCTTTACCGGCTGCACAATTGTTACATTGGTCTTAATGGCTGCTGGTGATTCTTCAACACTTTTTTCCTTTTGCCTGCAGGCAGCTGGCCCCGTTGTTATTACAAGGATGACGATTAAATATCGGAGTAATTGCATCAGCAAAATAGTTTACCAGTTATAATAATTGTATTGATTGGTGTACAATAAAACATTGGTAGTGGCCAACGCTTTATTTTTTTGCGTTACAGCATAATCCTGCAAAGCATTGATATAATCCATCACTGAAACCTGGCCCTTTATCACTTTATCTTTAATAATATCCAGTAACAGCTCCTGCTTTTGTATTTGCTGATCAAGTAACGTCAGGGTTTGCTGCCATTGTATTATTTGCTGTTTTGCATTGCGTAAATTATTTTGCTGCAATAGCGCTGCGTTATTGCGGTAAGCCTGCAGGTTGGTCAGCAACACACTATTTTGACGCTCATTTAATTTCTTTTGTTTGCCATCATAAATAGGTACCAGCAAATGTACACCAGCGCTCAACCCGGCGTTACGGGACAGGTTACTGATATCTGAGGAATAAATACCAGTGGAACCCATAGCGCTTACCTGCGTTTTGTATTTCATATTAAACACATTTTGCTGTGCCACCAGGCTCAGGCTGTCGAGACGGAATTTTTGAACATAATAATATTCCCCAGGTGCAGGCTGCAATTTTATTTGAGGCGGTGCAAGTTCAAAAATGGCAGTATCAGCAATCGCAGCAAGACTTTTCAGTAGTCCAATTCCATTAATGTAAGCAAACTGTAGCTGCAGCAAATCGTTGCGACTGGTGGTTTGCTGAATATCAAGCAACAAATAATCATTTTGCTGCAGCAGGCCCTGCTTAACCAATGCAGTTACAAAAGGTTTACGGGATTCAAGCTGATCAATAATTTTTTGCAGATAATCTGTTTGCTGCTTAAACTGGTAAGCGATAATGTACTGGTCAATGATAGATTTTTTTAAATCCTGCTCCAGTTGCCTGCGGCCGAAGGCAGAGATATCACTTTGGATTTTATTTTGCTCGTATAGTGGCTTAATAAGCGCTTTATTAAAAATAGGTATTGATACGTTGAGTTGGCCGGCATACAAACCGCCATTACTTAAAGCAGCATCATAGCCGATGGCTTTGGGCGAGGGATTGGGAGTAATGGCGATGACACGCCCGTTGTTAAAAAAGAAAGGTGCAAAAATATAATCGGCGGTAAAATTTACCTGTGGCTTTTTATTTTGTGCGGTAATGATTTCATTTTGTATTGTAAAAAACTGTTGCAGGTTGGTATTTTCTATAAGTGAAGGCGTATTTTTTAAACCTTCATCAATAAAGTAGTCCGCAGTTTTGCTTTGTGCCGGCAAAAGCAAGGGCAATAAAAAAAATGCCGGCAGTATACTTATTTTATACATGAACGTTTGCCTTTTGTTTTGATACAAGTTTGCACAATTTAATATTTTCAATTGGTGTAACTAAGATTATTAACACCAGCACGTTTTTAAATAAGTACAATGGTAAAGATTGATTCTGAAGAAATTCTGATTAATAATTTTAATTCAGCTAAGGATTCTGGTATTTGCTAAGAATCAATAAAACGAAAAAATTACCAGGCAACTTGACTCAGCAGATACGGCTCTAAATAAAAATAGCATTGCCTTAGCGGCAATGCTATTTTTCAAAGTTTGACTAAAACACAACATCAGGCTGTTGTAATAACTTAAACTATGCAGTCTGGTTTCTCAAGTCTTTTATTTCATCGTGTGCACTGCGTAACAATTCCTGTTGTTCCCGTATCATTTCCTTTAAATAATGGGGAATATGTTCTTCAGCTAACGCATCCCGATAGGCTCTTTGAGCTGCATCTTCCCCAGCCTCGCAATTTGATAGTATTGAATGAACATCATGCCCCGTAAAAATCGCCTTAACGTCCATCCAGGCCCGGTAAATCTTTCCACTGGCCATCGTTCCTTCGGCCATTTCGCCACCAAGTACCTGTACTTCCCTTCCCAGGGCATTGCGCAACTCCCGGCTTTCATCAATCATCTTTTCAAATGTCAACGATAAGTCTGTTTCCTGGCCCTTCAATTCTTCCATTGCTTTTTCGTAACCGGCAATGCGGTCATTGTTGATCATAATAAGATCATTCAGGGTTTCTATTGTTTCGTTTTTATTTTCCATAATAATAGTGTTTTCAATAATTGCTAAAATTTCGTACCAAAAAATGCAGCACGGTATATTTAAGAGATTAAATACCCAATACCGGGCAGCGTTAGTTGATTCGGCCACAACAGGAAAATGTTCAAAATTCAAAACCAGGCAAAGAAAATGACGAGGAGAAACTTTATTCAGATGATGCAGGTTGCATTTAACAAAAACGCCTATATTTGCAGCCCAAAATGTCGGGGTAGCTCAGCTGGTTAGAGCATCGGATTCATAACCCGAAGGTCGGCAGTTCAAGTCTGCTCCCCGATACAAAAGCCCCTCATAAAGGGGCTTTTTAATTAAATTATTTTATAAGCTATACTATGCGGGGAGTGTACACAACCGGATTTTTTGAACGGAACGTTTGCCCGGTTAGTCACTTCTTAAATCCGCTACGGGTTTATTTTATCTCCAGCTTTAAAAGCATTTCTTTTTCAATAAAAGCTTCCAAATCATCGCCAACTACGCATTCCCCTACACCGGCCGGTGTGCCTGTAAATACTAAATCGCCTATGTTTAAAGAAAAATAATTAGAAATATGGGAAATAATATAATCGAAAGAAAATATCATCTGGTTGCTGTTGCCTTGTTGCACCAGCTCCTTATTCTTATAAAAACTAAAGTTGATGTTTTTTTTGTTGAAGGTTGGGGTAAGGTCTATAAACTTTCCCACAGCGGCTGAGTTATCGAATGCCTTGGCCTTTTCCCATGGCAAACCCTTTGTTTTTAGTTCATTTTGAATGTCCCTTGCTGTAAAGTCGATCCCAACTGTAATGCCATTATAATAATTTGTCGCATGCCTTTCCTGGATATATTTCCCATTCTTGCATATCCTTAATACCAGTTCGCACTCGTAATTAAGCTCATTGGTAAATTCAGGATAGTAAAAAGGCGTATGGCTTTGAAGCAACGCACTTTTAGGTTTCATAAAAATCACAGGCTCATCTGGTATATCGTTGCCAAGCTCTTTGGCATGTGCCGGGTAATTCCGGCCAACACAAATTATCTTCATTTTATTTTTATTATTAGGATAGCCGGGGTTTAGAGAGCGAATATAAACAAATCAAATAAACAAAACAATTTGTGAAGCCCAGTCGCCTTTAAGGTTCGATAGAAAGCTTGTTTACTTCGCCCATAGTTTGCTCAATACCCGCAATTGCAATACGTTCAATTATTTCTATGCATTTTTTTATTTTCAAATGAACTGTTGCCAGCTCGGTATCCAACCACTTACTTAAAACAAAATCAGCTTGCATACCCCTTGGATAATTATTGCCGATCCCAAAGCGAAGCCTGGCATATTTATCAGTCCCTAAAGTACTTTGAATATCCTTTAGACCATTATGTCCGGCATCCGATCCCGCAGCACGCAATCTTAGTTTATCGAGGGGAAGTGCCAGGTCGTCTACAATTGTCAGCGTATTTTCCAATGGCACTTTTTCTTTATCCATCCAATATTTAAAAGCCTTACCGCTGAGATTCATGAAAGTAGTAGGGCAAATGCAAATGAATACACGTCCTTTCCATTTCACCTCTGCTACCATGGCCAGCCGGTCTGTTCTAAAAGTGCCACCATGTTGTTGAACAAATGCATTTACCACGTCAAACCCAATATTATGACGGGTGTTTGCATATTCATTACCAATATTACCAAGCCCTACAATTAAAAACTTTGACATTAAAAACGAAGATAAAATAAAAGCAGTTGCGGGCCATATTCTTTATATCAATGCTACTATTGTTTAAAAGAAAACAAACGTTTTGAAATTATATTTTAGTACAATTTATAAAATTCTATTTTATTGCCCACCATTCATGTTATTTCATATGTATGCGGCATTGCAAATTTTATGTTCCCTGTTTTAAAAAAGGACGATCTTCTTCTCTAATGCCTATCCACCAAAAAAACCGGCCATAAAACTGGGCCGGTATGAATTGATGTATTGACATGATATTTTGAAATTCTTTAAATCAAATAAATTATCTGGCTGCGTTACTTTTCTTCCTGAAGATTTTGCTTAATAAATTAAGTGCCCCTAATTTAACCGGCGCAGCTTTTTTTGAAACCATATTGGCTACACCGAGTTCCATCGCAGCGCCCAATAATTTCCGGGCAACACCAGCCGATTTGCCTATTACAATTTTTTTTGTCAGCAAACTTAACCCTACTCCCATACCTGTAGTAACGATCTTGTCAACCAGGTCTGGAGAGTGTACAACCCTATTTAAAGAATTTTTCAAAATGTTCACTGGTTTCATACTATTGTAGGTAGCATGAAATTGCGTAACAAGCTTCTCTTTTTGCTCTTCTGTTTCTTGCTCAAGCCGCTTAATGGATGCCCGCAATTCTGTGGTATTATTAATCTCCATGGCCATCAATTGAGTATTTTTTTTATAATTAAGTCCCCTATTGGCTCTTTTACCCATTTGTTTTTAAATGCTACAACAAGTGCCCCAAGCAACAAATAAAAACCTCCCACAGCGAAAAAGCCATACCATACTTTCCCCAAAACTGAGCCCAGCCAAACACATAACCCAAGATTTATAACAATAAAACCAAAGATCATAAATAAAGCAATAATTAGCCCGGCTGTAAGCGATGCTATAATGTCGGCTGACTTGTCAACAGTTTTTAACTTAAACAGGTCAATCCGTGTCTCCACATAGTCACCTGCAGTTTCAAACAGTGCCCCAATTGAATTTGGCTGATTTTCCATTTAATTTATTTTACCCGAATAGAAATAGGTTAAAAAATTTTAAGACAAAGAATGCTTAATACGGGATTGTGCAGTTGATGCTTTTTCTTTTCCGTCTGCAATTGCATCTTCGGCATCAGACTTTGCACTCTCTATTTGATCCGAAATACTGTCGACCAGGTCATTAAATTTTGATTTAAGGGAGTCAGTTAAATCTGAGCTTTTTTTACTGATTTTTTTTCTAGTATCAGATCCTTTTTCTGGTGCAAATAAAACACCCAATACAGCGCCGGCCGCTGCACCAATCAAAATGCCGGTAATAATTTTTGAAGAGCTCATAGTTTTAAGTTTTAAATTGTTTGATAATTTCCATCATTTAAATCCAAAACACTGCCAATTTTTTATTAAGGTATATAATTCTGTTTGTTATTATAAAATAACCTCAAAATATTTATTACTTGTCACAAAATGAAAGTACCGGGTAATTGGTTGAGCAAATTGTTACCCGAAGAAGTACAAGTTTTTACCAATTGCTAAAAACAAGCACAATAATCTACTTTGAATAACATGGCACATGTCTGCCTTTATTGCATCCGGTAATAAACGGTCGAACAGTAGTGCTTTTGGATATATTTTTGAGTGTTGTTTTTGTCGTTTTGAACAGTATCACTGAAAATGGACATTTGACACGTTTACTATGACTTTAAAAATTTGGTTGCATCATCATTCAAAACCGGTTTATCATGATACAATGGCAAATTATACAGTATACATAATTACTCTTTATGCTCAATGTTATTAAACAATTGCAAATAGACAGGCGCATTCGGGTTGGTTATGGAGCTGCTTTTTTGCTGCTGCTCATCTCATTTCTGTTTACTTTTTACGCGAACTGGGAATTATTGAAACAAACAAAAACCATTAGGCATACCGATGGTATCGTTATTCATCTTGAAGACCTTATGTCGGGCATAAAGGATGCTGAGACCAGCGTAAGAGGTTATTTCATTACCAAAGATGAAAAATTTTTAGACCCTTACCATGCCAGCTCACAACGTGTAGAAAATTCGTTCCTGTTTTTGAAAACTGCTTACAATGCCTTATCTGGCAAACAACAAAGATTGGTTGAATTAAAATCACTCATAGATAAAAGATATCAATACCTCTTGACTGAATTAAAATATTTTTCATCGCACAATTTCTTTATTACCGATTCACTCATTGCCATAAGCCATCAAAGCAAATCGGTAATGGATTCTATCAGGAGTATTGTGAAATCGATGGAGGTGGAAGAAAAAAATCTGCTCGTTGAAAAAGGAAAAATACTTGACAACCGGTACAATACACTGAATATTTTTATTGTAATTTCTCTTGTTCTTGCGCTACTCTTTGCCCTGCTTGGCCTGCTTACTTACATAAGAGAAAACAAAGCACGCCAGGCATCAGATAAACAGGTGCTTGAATTTCAAAAGCAGTTGGAACTAAAAATTAACGATTTGGCCAATGCAAATAAAGAACTTATCCAAATGCGCCGTATTGAGAAATTTGCGGCAACAGGACGAATAGCCCGCAATATCGCCCACGAGGTACGTAATCCGCTGACTAATATTAACCTGGCAATAGCGCAGTTAAAATCCGATTTACCGGCTACCGATGATAATGCGGCTATATTATTTGATATGGTAAATAGAAACAGTCAACGCATTAACCAACTGATTACAGAGCTGTTAAATGCAACCCGTTTTGCAGAATTAAATTACCAGCCCGTGTTAGTAAGTACTTTAGTGGATGAAGCGCTTGAACTGGCGAAAGACCGGATTGCACTAAAACAAATAAGCATTGAAAAAAATTATACAACGGAACAATTTACAATTTCAGCAGATAAAGAAAAATTACAAATTGCGCTTTTAAATATTATCGTAAATGCAGTAGAAGCTATTGAAGCACGAACGGGTGTTATAAGGATAAGTACAAAAAGAGACGCCGATAAATGTTTGCTTGAAATTGCTGACAACGGTGTAGGAATGGATGCAGTTGCACTCAGCAAACTTTTTGAACCCTATTTCACCACTAAACAAAAAGGCAATGGCTTGGGGCTTACCAATACGCAAAATATTATTTTGAATCACAAGGGAAGCATTCAGGTAGATAGTGCGCCGGGGAACGGAACAATTTTTTCCTTACGCTTTGAAATCATTACTTAATATTTTTTCGGCTTTAATACCTGATTCCTTGCCATTAGAATATATGACGGCGAAAGTGTAGAATGAATTTACCAATCATGGCTTTTATTAGGTTAGATGGCAGATTGACAAAAGAATCTTTCGTTTAGATTTCTACATTTACGTGACTTAAATAATTAGTTATCAGCGGGAAAGAATTTTTTTGTGGGAAACTTCAATTGTAGAAAATCCTCTACAGCTGGGGAATACTATCAGATTGGAATGAGGCTAAAGCGTTAATGATAGCTTCTTTTGAAAACGGTTTAGGTATAAAAAGGTCAACGCCTTTTTTAAATGCCTGTTGTCTGTCCTCAATGGTATCGTAGGCTGTAATCATCACTATTTTGGTAGCAGGATAATTTTTCTTGATCTCGGCAGCAAAGTCTACCCCGAGGCCATCAGGTAAATGATTATCTAAAAAGACAACTGCGGGATCTGCGTTTTTAAGGGCAACTACAGCATCTGCTAAATTGTTTACATAATTTGTGAGGCAGCCTTTTTGTTTTAATATTCCGCTCAAAAGATAGCAAATATCAATTTCATCATCAATAATAAGCGTTTTCAAATTGTCTGTTTTTAAAGAGGAAAGATTATCAAACGTTTTGATTCACTAAAATGCAAATCATAAAACAACAATTACAAAGCCAAGAAAAATTTTCCGGGTCATAAAAGTTAATAACACGGCTATAACGAATTGTAAGCGTTGTATATTTTTAATATTTGATAATATTTTTAAAACCGCTATTGAAATATGGATACGTTATCAAAATAACATTCGAAATTATCGTCAGTCACAGGATTTAATGTAAATTTTCAACAATGCATAAGAAAAAGTTTTCCCTCTATCATTTTTTAAAACAGGTTGCCGCTGAGTTTATTGACGACAATGTAATGAAGTATAGCGCTGCCCTGGCTTATTACACCGTATTTTCCCTCGCTCCAATGCTGATCATTATGATTACAATTTGCGGGGTATTATTCGGGCAGGAGGCTGTTGAAGGAAGGGTATATATTGAAATAAAGGATCTCGTGGGAAGCCCGGCAGCCATACAAATACAGGAGACCATAAAAAACCTTCACCTCACAAAAAATAGTCCGGTAGCAAGTACCTTTAGCGTTATCGTTTTAATCATCGGTGGCACGGGTATTTTTGGAGAAATGCAGGATTCATTAAACAAAATATGGGGCTTAAAAATAATAGCGAAAAAGGCCTGGTGGAAACTGATCATTAACCGCCTGCTTTCTTTTTCCTTAATCATCAGTTTGGGCTTTGTATTGATAGTATCCCTTTTGTTAAACGCGTTGGTAGCTATTGTTGGAAACCACCTTAACAACATACTTTCCGGTGTAGGAAAAGTATTTATTCCTATAATAGACAATGTACTTTCATTTGGCATCACCTCCCTTCTTTTTGCTATTATTTTTAAGGTATTACCGGATGCCAAAATAAAATGGAAAGACATTACCATTGGCGCATTTATAACAGCCATTTTATTTACCCTGGGTAAATTTTGTATTGGATATTACCTGGGCCGCACTAATTTAGCCTCCATTTACGGAGCAGCTGGTTCTGTAATTATTATCATGTTATGGGCCTACTATAGCTCAGTAATTCTATACCTCGGCGCAGAATTTACCAAGGTATACGCCAACGAACATGGCACCAGTATCCAGCCGTCTGACTACTCGGAATGGATTAAGATTAAGGAAATTCCCGTTTTGGAAGTTACCCTAAAAAAAGAAGTGTAACTAGTTGTATATTTGAGAAAAAATTGCCCCAATGAGTAAGAGCATTTTAATTATTGACGACGATGCGGACATGTGTGCTTTATTAACAAGATTTCTAACAAAGAATGGCTATACCGTTGATGCTGCACACAGTGGCAATAAGGGTTTGGAAAAATTTAAAGCCGGTAATTTCGACATCGTATTATGCGATTTCCGGCTGGGAGATAAAAAAGATGGTAAGGATATTCTGATAGAAATAAAACAGCACAATCCTAAAACAATTGTACTGATTATTACAGGTTATTCAGACATTAAAACTGCGGTGGACGTTATCAAAGCCGGTGCATATGATTATATTACCAAGCCCCTTATACCCGACGAGGTTTTAAATGTATTACAAGCCGCAATTCATCAATCCGAAAATAAGGGAGATGTTGAAAGCTATTCAAATGTAGGTCCTGCTTCCCATACTAATAAAAAAGCCAGTACCTCCAATTCAGAATTTTTGATAGGTGAAGCGGCTACAACCAAAGCGCTGTATAATCAAATTGCAATAGTTGCACCCACCAATTATAGTGTTATCCTAAATGGTGAAAGTGGAACAGGTAAGGAAGTAATCGCAAAAACCATACATGAGCAAAGCAGTCGTAAGAGCAAACCCTTTGTGGCAATGGATTGTGGCACACTTTCAAAAGAATTAGCAGGAAGTGAACTTTTTGGTCATTTAAAAGGTGCATTTACAGGTGCCATTAATGATAAAGAAGGACATTTTGAATTGGCAAACGGTGGCACTTTATTTTTAGACGAGGTAGCCAACCTGTCGTCCGAAATACAGGCTTCTCTTTTAAGAGTTATACAGGAAAGAAAAATAAAAAGAATTGGCGGCAATAAGGAAATAGACGTTGATGTTAGAATTATTGTAGCAACCAACGAAAATCTGCAGGATGCATATAAGCATGGCAAATTCAGGGAAGATCTATACCACCGTTTTAATGAGTTTTCAATTCAATTACCACCTTTAAGAGAGCGCAGGAATGACATCCCTTCTTTCGCTGACTTCTTTTTGCAAAAAACAAACAAAGAACTGGGTAAAAATATTGAAGGTTTTGAAGACGAGGTAATGAAAATGTTCACTAACTACTCCTGGCCTGGGAATTTACGGGAATTTAAAAATGTAATACGAAGATCTGCGCTGTTAACCAGTGAAGGAAAAATTTCACCAGCAACATTACCTGCTGAGATCACAGGATTCATTTTCGCCAAACCATTAGCTGCAGTTATAGAAACGCAGGCTGTAAAAGCCGGGGCTGTAGATTTAAAAGACACTGCCTCCAAGGCCGAGTATGAGGCAATCATGCAGGTATTAAAAGAAGTAAATTTTAATAAAACAAAAGCTGCCGAACTTTTAAACATTGATCGGAAAACCCTTTACAATAAAATAAAAAGCTTCGAAGACGCTCAATAATTCACCCTTCTCGCACAGTAATTTTAAAATTAAAAATACCAGAAAAGCCTTCAAAATTAAATTGAAGGCTTTTCTTATTTGCGCTACCTGATGCCCGGTTGTTGTATAAATAAAAAGAGGTTGAATTTATCAACCCCTTAATCAAAATATGTAAATGCTATTAATTAATAGGTATAGGCGTTTAGGTCGCAAAGTATTAACTTTGGACGATGACAAAACGTGCTTACTTTGCAGGAGTGAATTCAATTACATTTAACCGGACTTTTAAATCAGATGATGATTGCTTACAATACCTGTCAGATC